>DATLZL010000478.1:0-3551 GCA_035574035.1 Binatia bacterium
AACTCGTTGAAGAGCGCCGGGTCGGACGGCAGGTGGGCCTCCAGGTACGCCCGCGCCTCCTCGTAGCCGGCGCCCGCCGGCAGCAGCCGGTGGCGGGCCAGCACCCGCCGCACGTAGGCGTCGGCGACGAACACGGGACGGCCGGCCGCATAGAGGAGGATCGCGTCCACGGTTTCGGGCCCCAGTCCCGGCACGTCGAGCAGTTCTCGGCGGAGCGGTCCGAGCGGCGCCCGCCGCAGCCCGGTGAAGCCACCGCGGAAGCGCCGGCGGAGCCAGCGCGTGAAGGTCAGCAGACGCTCGGCCTTGATCCGGTACGTGCCGGCCGACCGGATCACCGGGGCCAGCTCGGCCGCCGAGCACGCGGCCAGGCGCCGCGGATCCAGCAGCCGCCGCTCGCGCAGGGCGGCGACGGCGCGGGCGGCGTTGGTCCACGCCGTGTGCTGGGTGAGGATGGCGCCGGCCGCGACCTCGAAGGCCGTGCGACCGGGCCACCAGCCCTGGGGACCGAAGCGGTCGAGCAGGCTCACGTAGAGCCGGAGCAACCGGGCCTTCACCGGGTCGGGAGGAGGCCCGGCGCGCCGGTGGAGCCGGGCGGGCGCTGAGACGGTGGTCGCCCTCATCGCCCTGCTCCAGAGCCTGCTGCTGGCCGTGAGCGGACCGGCGACGTCACCGGAGTATCTTGCCCTGCGGCTGGCTGACGCCGAAGGCCACTTCGCCCGCGAGGGCCTCGCGGTGACCATCCGGACCACGCGCTCCGAGGTGGGCGCGGCCGAGGCGCTGGCCCAGGGCCAGGCTCAGCTGGCCGCCACCTCGCTCGAAGCCCTCCTGCGGTTCGGCTACCGTGATCCCCGGAACCTGCCCCGCCTGGTGTTCGGTCTCACCGCGGCGCCGCCGGTGGCATTGCTGATACCCGAGAGCCTGGCCGCGACCCTCACCTCGGTCCGGCAACTGGCCGGGCTGCGGATCGGCGTCACGAGCCCCGGGGCGCCGGAGCAGGCCTGGCTCAACGCCCTGCTGCGACAGGCGGGCCTGGACGTGACGGATGTCGAGATCGTCAGCCTGGGGACACGACCGCTCGCCGCCGCGCTGAACGCCGGACAGGTGCAGGCCGCCGTGGTGCCGGAGCCGCAGGCCAGCGGCCTCCTCGCCGACGGGTCGGCCGCGTTGCTGGTCGACCTGCGGAGCCCCGAGGCGGCGGCGCGCGCGGTCGGCGGTCCGACGGTGAACGCAGCGGTCTTCGCACGGGACCGCGACGAGGTCCACCCTCGGCTGCTCGCGGCCTTCGCCCGGGCCGTCCTGGCCGCCGAGCGTCGGATCGAGCAAGCTCCTGCCGACGCGCTGGCCGGCGTCCTGCCCGAGGCCGTCGTCGGCGCTCCGGCCGAGTTCGAGCACCGGGTGCAGACAGCCCGTCGGCTTTACCTGCCCGGGGGCTCGGTCACCCCCGCGCAGCTCGAGCGGACGGTGGCCATGATCCGGGCGGCCGCACCCCTGCCCGCCTCGCCCCGGTGGCCGGGCGCCGGCCGGATGCTGGCGATCCCTCCGCTCACGCCCCGGCCGCCGGTTACGCGCTGATCCCGAAGTCGGCGAGCAGCCGCCGGGTTTCGGCCAGCGGAAGCCCGACGATGTTGGTGTACGAGCCGACGTAGCCGGCGACGAGCTCGGCGCCCTGCCCCTGAATCGCGTAGGCGCCGGCCTTGTCGAGCCCCTCGCCGGCGGCCACGTAGGCCTCGATGGTCGTGTCGGGATAGTCGCGCATCACCACCCGGCTGACCACGGCGGTGGAGGCGGCCCGGCCGGTCGTCGCGTCCACCACGGCCACGCCGGTGACGACCTCGTGGGTGCGACCCCGCAAGCGACGGAGCATCGCCCGGGCCGCCTCCGGGTCGGCGGGCTTGCCGAGCGCCTCGCCCTCCACCACGACCTCCGTGTCGGCGCCCAGCACCACACCCCGGCCGACTCGGGCCGCCACTGCGCGGGCCTTGGCCAGCGCCAGGTCGGCGACGGCGGCCGGGGTCACGGGCGCGGGCAGGACCTCCGTCAGGCCGGCCGGCACCACTTCGAATGCGGGTACCAGCCGGGCCAGCAGCTCGCGGCGGCGGGGCGAGGCCGAGGCGAGGACGAGCGGGCGGGCGGTCAGGCGACGATCAGGGGGGCGGCGTCGGTCACGATGCGGGTCTCGGCCGCCAGCGCGCGGCGCAGGTGCTTCGGCAGGGCGAAGGCGTGCTGGTGCGTCTGGCCGTCCCAGTACTGCAGCTCGCCCTTGATGCGCTCGGCGATCAGCCGGTCCACGGTGGCGGCGTCCTGGCGGCGGGGGTCCACCTTCCGGGTGGCGACGATGAAGCCCCAGGGCGTGCCGAAGCACGAGATGAAGGTCTGGTAGGCCGCCACCACGGGGAAGACTTCCCGGAGTGTTCGGTGGATGGCCGTGAAGAAGCCCTGCTCGCCGACCTTGGTCATGCCGGCCTGCATCGTGAAGGCCCCGCCCGGGGTGAGGCGGTCGTGGACGAGCTGGTAGAACTCCCGACTGTAGAGGCGGCAGGCCGGGCCCTCCTCGAGCGGCTCCACCAGGTCGCTGACGATCAGGTCGAGGGGCTCCCGGGCCCGCTCCAGGTACGCCCGCGCGTCCTCGTGGACGAGCTCCGTCCGAGGATCGTCGAAGGCCCCCTGGTGCATCTCCGGCAGGTGTCGCCGGCAGAGACTGACCACCTCGGCGTCGATGTCCACCATGACGGCACGTCGGAGCGACGGATACCGGAGAAACTCCCGGAGCGTGGCGCCCTCACCGCCCCCGATGACCAGGGCGCTCCGGGGCGGCCCCTCCACCGCCAGGAGGCCCGGGTGGACCAGCGCCTCGTGGTAGATGAACTCGTCACGCTCGCTGGACTGGATGCGCCCATCGAGCACCAGGCACTTGCCGTAGGAGGCCGTCTCCAGGATCTCGACCTGCTGGAACGGCGTCCGGGCCTGGACGAGGGTTCGCACGATGGCGTGCATGTGACCTTCCACGGGCGTCGTGGTCTCGAAGAACCACTTGTAGGACTGCGGATGGATCAACGGGCGGCGACCGGTGCCCGGTTGACGACGGGGACGGCGGGGTTCACGAACACGCCCCGCTGCATCTCGACGACGGAGGCGCGCTCGGCCCCGAACTGCTCGACGAGGTAGGTGACGGCGGTTTCCGGCTGGAGCACGTCGCCGCAGGAGAAGACGTCCACCGCCGCGTAGCGGTACTCCGGCCAGGTGTGGATGGAGAGGTGGGATTCGGCGATGACCACCACGCCGCTGATCCCGAACGGGTTGAACTCGTGGAACACGACGTCCACGATCGTCGCCTGCGCCCGCTTCGCCGCCTCGATGAGGGCGGCCTTCACCGTCTCGAGGCTGTTGATGGCGTCGGGGTCGCAATCGAACAACTCGAGGAGCAGGTGCCGTCCGAGGGCGTTCAATCCAGCGCCCCTCCTTTCTCGCCTCCGATCATCTACCGCACGTCTCCTGCGACGCGCGCGGCGTCGCCGTTTTCGCCGCGAGAAAATCTCGCGGCGCTGCAAACG
>DATLZL010000479.1:0-6070 GCA_035574035.1 Binatia bacterium
CGCGGCCTTCGGCCCACGCCGCTCCGCGGCCCGGGAGCCGCTGCTCCCGCCGGCGCCGTGGCGATCTCGGGCTCCCGGTCCCGCCCGCCCGACCACGGCCCGAGGACGCGCCGGGCCCAGGCATCGAGGGCGTCCCACACCGGGCCGGGCAGGAACGGCACGAGCGTCACGACGGCGATCCAGGGGAAGAGCCCGACGCGCAGGGTAGCCGCGATGCCCAGGTGCATGAGGGCGAGCGCGCCGATCACCAGGCACCGCGCGCCGACCTTCCACACGGGCGCCAGGAGCAGGACGGGGGCCATCACTTCCAGCCAGAAGACCCCGTGCGTGAGGACCCGGAGCAGCCCGGGAAACGCCAGGAGCGCCTCGCCGAGCGGCGTCGTCAGGTGGTCGAGGCTCAGCGCGTAGTAGAGGGCGCTGCCCTCGCTGCGCCACTCCGGGCTCGATTTGCGCAGGGCGCTGATCCCGTAGACCAGGACCATCTGGACCAGGTAGGCGACGGTGCCGCCGGAAACCACCGATCGCGCCGGCGGGCCGGTGGTCCTTCCGAGCGCGCGGTCCACCGACCAGCGGGCGCCCAGCGGGAGGAACATCGCCCAGAACAGCGCGACCCGCATCAGCACGTCGCCTCCGAGCACGACCAGTGGATTGCGGGCGTTGACCGAGACCAACATGCCCCAGCAAACCACGCTGGCGAGGCGCGTCCGGTAGCCGACGAGCAGCGCCACCGCGGCGATCGCGGCGGCCGCGAACAGCAGCGCCTGGACCGCCCATGTCCCGTTGACGAAGTGGACGGACGCCAGCCAGCGACTCGCACCGAGCTCGAACAGGACGGCGCGGGGCAGCACGCCGGCGTCGGTGTAGTGGGCGACGAGGTCACGGCTGCGCAGGACGAGGTCGATCAGGAGGAGAAGGCCTAGGCCGGCGCGCAGGACGGCCAGGGAACGGACGTCCACCTCGAAGACGGCGACGAGACGCTCCCGAACCCGCCCCGGTCCCATCGCCCGAAGATACCGCGTCCCCCGGCGATCTGATCACCACGCTCGCCCGAGACTGATCCTTTCGGACCAGTCGTCCGTCTTTACAGCCGCCCGGGGGCGCCGGGGCGGCACCTCGAAATGTTCAGGGGTTCGCTTCCGGTACGCCATGTGCATTTCGACGCTCCGTACGCGGACGGCCCGTCGATCGTATGGAGGAATGAACGATGCGTCAGAAGCTCTATCTCATGCTGGTCGCACTCATCACCCTGAGCGGCGCCCCAGGCTCGGCCGGGGTGGGCGGAGCTGCAGCAGCGGCGGTCGTCTGGAACACCTGCGAGGGCGGCTCCAACAGCGTCTGCAACATTTCGTCGTCGGTCAACCTGCCGGAGTCGCCCCGGACGGGGAACAGCAGCGCGCTCACCTTCCAGGCGATCGGGGACCCGAGTGCGACGCTGACGGCCCGGGCGTTCATCACCCCCGACGTCGCGGGCGTCGGCGACCCGGGCTCGACGTCGATCGCCGTGTTCGAGGGAGGGCTGGGCGCAGGTGGCGGCTCCTCGCCCCAGCACGCCGTCGACAACGACGGTCGTGACGAGTTCATCGTCCTGACCCTGCCGAGCGACACCAGCCGGCCCCTCAGCTTCCGGATCGGCTGGAAGTACCAGGACGCGGACATCTCGACGTGGATCGGCGGCACGCTGGGCGGCCCGAACGACGCGCTGAGCCTCCTCGGCGGGAGCGGGCTCTGGAACCAGGGCGGCCTGCTGACGTCGCACGGCTACGTCCAACAGGACTTCCCCGATGTCCCGCTCGGCACGCCGCAGACCTTCACCCTGAACGCCAGCGGCCGGTACCTGATCATCGGGGCCCGCCACGAAGCCTACTGTGGCCAGGGGACCTGCACCGACAAGGGTGAGGACCACTTCAAGCTCCTCCAGATCACCGCCGACGCCTCGGTGCCCGAGCCGGCCACGCTGCTGATGCTGGTCTCGGCCACGGGGGCCTTCCTGGTCGCGGGGCGACTCCGGCGCTGACCCGGCAGTCCGTACGCGCCGGACCGGGTCGTCCCGGGCCCCGGCCGCGGCCGACGCTCATCCCTCATTAGCCCGCGGCTGCGCCGGCCGGGCGCACCTCGGGAGCGTCCGCCGTCCGGGTCTCCGGCGCCGCCCGTTCCGCATGTCGGTGGCGGCCCCCGACCAGCGCCTCGGCCACCAGCAGGAGCGGCAGGCTGAGCGGGCCGGCGCCGCGGATCCGTCCGGGGCCGCAGGCGGCGGATTGACCGCAGTCGGAGCCGGGCGGACAATCAGCCCTGCACGGACCGCCCGCGATGCGATACCGCCACCTCCGTCACCGCTACACGATCGTGGTCGGCTCGGGCGCGGGGTGGCTCGCCGGCGCGGTGTGGTCCGCCGCGACGTGGCGGGTGCCGGCGCCGCCCCGCTGGCAGCCCGACGCCGACCTCTACGAGACGGCCGAGGCGATCGAGGTCGTCGTGGACCTGGCCGGCGTCGCCGACGACGACGTCGAGGTCGAGCTCTTCGAGGACGCGCTGGTCGTCGAGGGGCGCCGCGAGCTCCCGGCCTGCCGGGAGGGGGCCGTCTACCACGCCGCCGGCATCCGGCAAGGGCCCTTCCGGGTGGCGCTGCCGCTGCCGGGACCGGTGAACGCCGAGGGCGTGGAAGCTCGGTTCGAGCGCGGGCTCCTGCGCGTGACGTTGCCCAAGCGGGGCGCCTGATCGCGATGACTTCCGAATCCCCCGACTTCACCATCCCGGACGCGCTGCCCGTCCTGCCGCTCCGGGACACGGTCGTCTTCCCGCTCACGGCGGTGCCGCTGGTGGTGGGGCAGCCCCGCTCGGTCCGGCTGGTGGACGACGTGATGCGCGGCAACCGGCTGCTGGCCCTGGTCGCCCAGCGCGAGGCGGGGCCGGAGCCGGCCGGGCCCGAGGACCTTTACCCGGTGGGGACGGCCGGCGTCATCCGCCAGCTGGCCCGAGCGCCGGACGGCACGCTGCGGCTGCTGGTGCAGGGTTTGGAGCGCGTGCGGCTGCTCGACTGGGTGAGCACGGAGCCCTACCTGGTCGCGCGCGTCCAGCCGGCGCCGGAGCCGGTCGCCGACACCACCGAGGTCGAGGCGCTGCGCCGCGCGATCGCCGACGTCTTCCGCCGGCTGGTGGAGGTCTCGCCCGACCTGCCCGACGAACTCGTGACGGCGGCCGAGAGCCTGGGCGACCCCCGGCACCTGGCCTACTTCGTGGCCTCGGTGGTGTCGCTCGACGTGGCCGCCCGCCAGGAACTGCTCGAGCTCGAGCCGGCGGCGGCCAAGCTCCGGCGCCTCCTGGACCGACTGCAGCGCGAGCTGGCCGTGCGCGAGCTCGGGCGCAAGATCACCAGCGAGACCGAGGAGCGGCTGTCGCGCCGGCAGCGCGAGTACTACCTGCGCGAGCAGCTCCGCTCGATCCAGCGCGAGCTCGGCGAGGACGTCGAGGGCGACGGCCAGGTGGCCGAGCTGCGCCGGCGGATCGAGGAGGCCGGCCTGCCCGAGGAGGCGCGCCGCGAGGTGGAGCGCGAGCTCGCCCGCCTGGCCGGCATCCCGGCCGCCTCGCCCGAGCGCGGCATGATCGTCACCTATCTGGACTGGATGGCCAGCCTGCCCTGGAGCCGGCTCACCGGCGGCGCCATCGAGATCCCGCGCGCCCGGCAGGTCCTGGACGAGGACCACTACGACCTCGAGAAGGTCAAGGACCGGATCCTCGAGTACCTGGCGGTCCGCAAGCTCCGCCAGGAGCGGCTGGCCGCCGCCGGGACCCCGGGGCCGGCCGCGCCGCCGGCGGTGACGGGCGATCCGCCGGCCCGGGAGCCGATCCTCTGCTTCGTGGGGCCGCCCGGCGTGGGCAAGACGAGCCTCGGCCAGAGCATCGCCCGGGCCCTGGGCCGGCGCTTCGTGCGGGTCTCGCTCGGCGGCGTGCGCGACGAGGCCGAGATCCGCGGCCACCGCCGCACCTACATCGGGGCCCTGCCCGGCCGCATCATCCAGGGGCTCCGGCGGGCCGAGACGCGCGACCCGGTCTTCATGCTCGACGAGATCGACAAGATCGGCGCCGACTGGCGGGGCGATCCCTCGGCCGCGCTCCTGGAGGTCCTGGACCCGGCCCAGAACCACACCTTCGTGGACCACTACCTGGGCGTGCCGTTCGACCTCTCGCAGGTGCTGTTCATCGCCACCGCCAACACGCTGGACACGGTGCCGGGGCCGCTGCGCGACCGGATGGAGGTGCTCACGCTCTCGGGCTACACCGACGAGGAGAAGGTCGGCATCGCCGAGCACTACCTGATCCCCAAGCAGCTGGCGGCCCACGGGCTGGCGCCCGACGAGCTCGCCTTCGAGCCGGAGGCGATCCGGCAGATCATCCGCGGCTACACGCGCGAGGCCGGCGTGCGCAGCCTCGAGCGCGAGATCGCCGCCGTGGCCCGGAAGGTCGCCCGGCGGCTGGCCGAGGGCCAGGGCGGGGCGGTGCGCGTCACCCCCGAGAACCTGGTGGACTACCTGGGCCGGCCGCGGTTCTTCGACGAGGTGGCCGAGCGCACGGCGCGGCCCGGCGTGGCCACCGGCCTGGCCTGGACGCCCACCGGCGGCGAGGTGCTGTTCGTGGAGGTCACGATGATGCCGGCGGCCGAGGAGCGCCTGGTGCTGACCGGGATGCTCGGCGACGTCATGCGCGAGAGCGCCCAGGCCGCGCTCTCCTACGTCTGGTCCCACGCCGAGGCGCTCGAGATCGACCCCCGGGTCTTCGAGGGCAAGGTGGTCCACGTGCACGTGCCGGCCGGCGCCATCCCCAAGGACGGGCCCTCGGCCGGGGTGGCCATCATGACTGCGCTGGCCTCGCTGGCCAGCCGGCGCCCGGTCCGCAGCGACGTGGCCATGACCGGCGAGATCACGCTGCGGGGCAAGGTGCTGCCGGTCGGCGGCATCAAGGAGAAGGTCCTCGCCGCCCACCGGGCCGGCATCCGCACCGTCATCCTGCCGCGCCGCAACGAGCGCGACCTGGAGGACGTGCCCGAGGAGCTGCGGCGCCAGTTGCGGTTCGTCCTGGTCGACGACGCCGAGGAGGTGCTCCACCACGCCCTGGCCCCGGCGCCGGCCGAGGTCGGTCCGGCCGAGCCCGGCGGCGGATCGGTCCTGAGGAGGTGAGCGGTCGGATGCTGACGCCCGAGCAGGTGGAGGCCCTGCGGGCGTTCGACCCCCGGGGCTCGCGCGTGCTCAGCGTGTACCTGGACCTGGAGGCGGTGCGGCAGGGACGGCCCGCCTACCGGGTCGTGTTCGAGGACCTCGTGCGGGCCGCCCGCGAGCGGCTCGACGAGGAGACGCGGTCGGCGCTGGCCGAGGAGGCGGCCCGGGTCCGGGCCTGGCTGGACGACCGCGACCCCGGCGGCAAGGGGCTGGCGCTGTTCGCCTGCTCGCCGCGCGGGCTCTGGCAGGTCCACCGGCTGGGAGTGCGGGTGCGCGACCACCTGGCCTTCGAGCCGGTGCCGGACGTGGCGCCGCTGCTCGAGCTGTTCGACGAGTACGAGCGCTACGCGGTGACGCTGGTGGACAAGGAGCACGCCCGGCTCTTCACCGTGTTCCTCGGCGAGATCGAGGAGAGCGAGGCCTTCGCAGACTTCGTCCCCGGCAAGCACGACCAGGGCGGCTGGTCGCAGGCGCGCTACCAGCGCCACCACGAGGCCCACGTGTACTGGCACCTCAAGCGGGTCGTGGAGCGGCTGGCGGGGCTGGCCCGCCGCCGTCACTTCGACCGCCTGGTGCTGGCCGGCCCCGAGGAGGCGACCAGCGAGCTCCGGCGCCTGCTGCCCCGCCCGCTCGCCCGCCGGCTGGCGGCGGTCATCCGGGCCGAGATGACGGCCGGCGACCGGGAGATCCTCGACAAGACCCTGGCCATCGAGCAGCGGCTCGAGCGGGAGGCCGAGGAGCGCCTGGTCGAGCAGATCCTCGACCAGGCCGGCCCCGGCGGCCGGGCCACGCTGGGGGTGGAGGCGACGCTCGAGGCGCTCTCGGCCGACGCCGTGCAGACCCTGGTCGTGGCCCCCGGC
>DATLZL010000480.1:0-2538 GCA_035574035.1 Binatia bacterium
GGCCTGCTCGAGGCGCCCGACGCCGAGGAGCCGGGCCAGCTGGACGACCACCTGGTGAGCCTGCTGCAGCCGACCAGCCTGGCCGCCGAGCAGTACCGCTCCGTCCGCCTGCACATCGAGACGCTGCACCGCGAGCGCGGCGTGCGGGCGGTGGCGATCTCGAGCCCCTCCCGCGGTGACGGCAAGACCCTGTCGGCCATCAACCTCGCCGGGGCGCTGGCGCAGGCGCCGGAGGCGCGGGTGGCGCTGGTGGAGGCCGACGTCCGGCACCCGGGCGTCGCCCGCTACCTCGGGCTGCCGTCCGCCCGAGGCCTGTCCGCCTACCTGCTCGATCCCGACATGGCGGTGGATGCGGTCATCGAGCGGCCGCCCACCGCCGGCTTCGCCGTCATCGTCGCCGGCCGGGCCTCGTCCATGCCCTACGAGCTGCTGAAGTCGCCGCGGCTGGCGGCGCTGCTGACCACCCTGCGGGAGCGGTTCGACTACGTCATCGTGGACGCCCCTCCGGTGCTGCCGTTCCCCGACGCCACCATCCTCCGCGACCTCGTGGACGCCTTCGTGCTCGTCGTCCGCGCCAACCGCACGCCGCGCGAGATGGTGCGCGACGCCGTCACCACGCTCGGCCAGCACCGGGTGGTCGGCGTCGTCTTCAACGACGACGAGCGGACGGCCGTGGAGGTGGACGGCGACGTCGCCGGCTGGCGCACCTACCTGCGGCCCCTGGGGAGGTCGCGTGCCGCCTGACCGGCGCCGCGGGCTGAACGTCCTCACCGTGGACGTCGAGGAGTACTACCACGGCGTCGAGTTCACCCGGGCCCTCGGCCGCGAGGCGCTCGGGCGGCTGCCCAGCCGGGTGGTGGCGGCGACCGAGCGGCTGCTCGACCTCCTCGACCGCCACCGCGCCCGGGCCACCTTCTTCACGCTGGGCGTCGTGGCCGAGCGCCACCCGGGCCTGGTGCGCCGGCTGGTGGCTCGCGGCCACGAGCTGGCCTCCCACGGCTGGGATCACACCCCGGTCTTCGCCCAGGACCGGGATGCGTTCCGGCGCGACGTGCGCCGGGCCAAGCAGGCGCTCGAGCAGGCCGGCGGCTGCGCGGTCGCCGGCTACCGGGCCCCCAACTACTCCATCCGGCGGGACACGCCGTGGGCGTTCACCATCCTGTGGGAGGAGGGCTACCGGTACGACTCCTCCATCCACCCCATCGCCCACGACCGCTACTCGTTCCCCGACGCCCCGCGCTTTCCCCACGTCGCGCTGACCGTCGACGGCGCCGATTTCTGGGAGGTGCCGGTGGGCACCGCGCGGCTGGCCGGTACCAACCTGCCGCTCGGCGGCGGGTTCTTCCGGCTGTTCCCGCTGGCCTGGCTGCAGGCGGCCATCGCCTCGGTGAACCGACGCGAGGGCCGTCCGGTCGTCCTCTACCTCCATCCCTGGGAGCTCGACCCGGGGCAGCCGCGGGTGCCGATGCCGTGGCACCACCGGCTGCGGCACTACGTGGGCCTCGACCGCACCGAGGCCAAGCTGACCGCGCTGCTGGAGGCCTTCACCTTCACCTCGATCGCCGACGCCTTCGGCGCGATCCTCGCCGCCCAGCCGGCGGCGGCCTGACCCGACTCCCATGTTCCTCGTCGCCATCGCCGGCGGCAGCGGCAGCGGCAAGAGCGCGGTCGCGCGCGGCATCGCCGAGGCGCTGGGACGCGACCGGGTGGCGGTGCTCGTCCAGGACGCCTACTACCGCGACCGCACCGACCTGCTGCCCATCGAACGGGTCCGGCTGAACTACGACGTGCCGGACGCCCTCGACCACGCGCTGTTCCGCGAGCACGTCGCCGCCCTCCGCCGCGGGGAAGCGGTCGTGCCCCCGGTCTACTGCTTCGTGACCCACCGGCGCCTGGGCTGGGGTGAGCCGCTGGCGCCCCGGCCCATCGTGCTGGTCGAGGGGATCCTGGTGCTGCACGACCCGGAAGTGGCCGGCCTCTTCGACCTCCGGATCTTCGTGGACGCGCCGGAGGCGGTCCGCCTCGGCCGCCGGATCGAACGGGACGTGCTGGAGCGAGGCCGCACGCGCGAGTCCGTGATCGCCCAGTGCCGGGCCACGGTGTTCCCGGCCCACGCCCGCTACGTCGAGCCGTCCAAGGCGCAGGCGGACCTGGTGCTGCTCAACGCCGGACGGCTGGGTCCGGTGGTGGAGGTGGCCGCCGCCGTCATCCGCGCCGAGCTCGCCCGGCGCGTGGTCGGCCAGGCCCGGGCGGCGTGAACCTCGCCTTCCCGCTCTCGCGGGAGCCCCGGCACGACGAGCGGCTGCGGAGCGCGCTCGAGCGGTGCGTGGAGACCGTGGCCCGGCGGCTGCCTCCCGGCCGCCTGGCCGCCCTCGTGCTGAGCGGCAGCTTCGCGCGCGGCGAGGGCACCGTGTGGGCCGCCGGCCCCCGCCTGCGCGTGCTCGGCGACGTGGAGTTCTACGTCGTCTTCGAGCAGGCGGCCGACGCCCGTCGCTGGGCGGCGCCCCTGGCGGCCTGGGCCCGGGAGGCGGCCCGAGA
>DATLZL010000481.1:0-2730 GCA_035574035.1 Binatia bacterium
GCTGACACGGGCAGCAGGAGGCTCCCGCCCGGCGCCTTCACCGGGTCCCGGCCGCGCTCCCGCGGGCGGGTCCGGGGCGCGATCCTCCTCCGTCAGGTCCACGAAGAGGGCGGGCAGCGGCTCGGCGGAGCGCCCAGCGAGCACGGCGGCCGCCACGCCCGCGTGCGCGGCCAGCGAGAGCGCCACCGCCACGCCGAGCCGGCTCACGCTAGTACCGGGCCTCCACGCCGGCCAGGACGTGGACGCCGAGCGCGCGGAACCCGAGGACCTCCATGTAGGACTGGTCGGTGGCGTTGTTCAGGCGCGCGAAGGCCTCCACCGCCGGCCACGGCCCCCGGCGCTCGACGAGCCGGTAACGGCCGCCGAGGTCCACGCGGTGGTAACCGGGATTGCGCGGGAAGCCGTCCCGCTCGAACTGGCTCGACACGACCAGCACCTCGCTGAAGAGCGTCAGCGCGCGCTGGGGCGTCCACGTGAGCGCGAAGGTGTACCGGTGCGGCGGGAAGCGCCGCAGCGGGCGGCCGGTGGTGAGGTCCTTCGTCTCGGTGAAGGTGTAGGTCCCGCTGAAGGTCAGCGTGTCGAGCACGTCCACCTCGGCCGAGAACTCCACGCCCTCGCTCCGCGCCCGGCCGACGTTGACGGGACAGCCGAAGGGGTTGCCGGGCGGGCAGTCGGCGGCCACGAACGTCAGCTGGATCAGGTCGCGGAACGAGTTCTCGAAATACGTCACGCCGAGCCGGATCCGGTCCCGCCACAGCCGCTGCTCGACGCCGGCGTCCCACGACTCGCTCCGCTCCGGCCGCAGCCCCGGGTTGGCGAACCCGGGGAAGAAGAGGTCGTTGATGGTCGGGGCCCGGAACCCCTCGCCCCACGACGCCCGCAGCTTGGTCCCCGTCTCCGGCACGAGCAGCACCGCGCCCGCCCGGTGCGTCACCACGCTGCCGAAGGCGCTGTGGTCGTCCCAGCGCCGGCCGCCGGAGAGGATCAGGCGGTCGAACAGCCGCAGCTCGTCCTGCACGAACCAGGCGACCGTCTCGAGCGTCTCGTCGAACAGGCCACGGCTCTTGCCGACCTCGGTGCGGTGCTCGGCGCCCAGCGTCAGGGTGTTCCACCGCCCGGCGTGGAAGGCGGTGACGAGCTCCGCCTCCCGGCGCTCGACGTCGATCGAGGAACGCACGGGACCGAAGAGCAGGTCGAGGTTGCCGGCGGCGGCGTCGGCCGGCGTCGCCGGGTCGCGGAAGACGAGGCCGCTCCAGAACCGCCCCAGCCGCGCGTGGATCTCGAACCACTCGACGGGCTTCTGGTCCCAGGCCAGGGCCACGACCGCCGTCTCCGTCGTCTGCTCGGCGTTGGGATCCAGCACGAAGAACGGCGGCGTCGGCACCGGCGTGAGGCCGTCGAAGGGCAGCTCGGTGGCGTTGCGCTCGTAGCGGGCGGCCAGGCTCAGGCGGCCGCCGGCCGGCAGCGACAGGCCGAGCTGGCCGGCCAGCGCCCGCGCCTCGTGACCGTCGTTGCGGAACTGGCCGTTGGTCTCGAACCAGGACCCGCCCAGCGCGTAGTCGAAGGGCCCGACGGCGCCGCTCAGGCCGGCCCGCTCGCGGTGGGTGTCGTAGTTGCCGCCCTCCACCGACACGAATCCCGAGATCGGGCCCCGGCCGCGCTTGGTGATGATGTTGACGACGCCGCCGATGGCGTCGGCGCCGTAGATCGTGGACTGCGGGCCGCGCACGATCTCGATCCGCTCGACCTGGTCGAGCGGGATGTCGGCCAGCTCGGCCAGGCCGGTGGTCGGGCTCTTCACCCGCACGCCGTCCACCAGCACCTGGACCTGCTGGGGCGTGGCCCCGCGGATCCGCAGCGCGGTCGTCTTGCCCGGCCCGCCCGAGCGCTGGATGTCCACGCCCGGCACCCGGCGCAGCGCCTCGCCCACGCTGTCGTACCCGAAGCGCCGCAGTTCCTCCTCCGTGATGACCGTCACCGCCGAGCCCAGGCGCTCGAGCGGCTCTTCCACGCGGGTGGCGGTGACCACCACCGGCTCCAGGCGCTTGACCTCCTGGGCCTCGGCGGCGCCGCCCGCGCCCAGGCCGCCCACGCAGGCGGCCAGGACCAGCATCCGGCGTGCAACCATCGGCTTCTCCTTTTCCGCGAAAGGGTTCGAAGCGCGCCGCCGAGCAGGTCTCCTGACTCGTGGATCCTCGGCCCGTCTCCGCCTTCCCGTCCCCGCGCCGGCCGGCGCGGCGGGACAGTGGCTCCGCTCGGGGCGGGAGGAGACGGCCTCCCCACTCACAGTGGCGGGACCGTGCCGGCTTCGGCCCGGAGGGCCTCACCAGCTTCCCTGGCTCGGCGGCGATGTCACGGGCAGCGCGTGCGGCTCTCACCTCCTCCTGTCGGACGGTGACGCCGGCCAGGCGACCTGGACCCACAGGCGCCCGGCCGGCGACGGCGCCACGGCGATCTCGCAGCCGTAGACCCGGGAGAGCAGTCCGGGCTCCAGCACGTCGGCCGGCGGCCCGATCCGGACGACGCGGCCGCCGGCCAGCAGCAGCAGGCGGTCCGAGACCTCGGCGGCCAGATTCAGGTCGTGGGACACGAGGACGACCGTCGTGCCTCGCTCGCGGTTCACCCGGCGCAGGAGCGCCACGCACTCGGCCTGGTAGCGGAGGTCCAGGTGGGCGGTCGGCTCGTCGAGGACCAGCAGCCCCGGCTCCTGCGCCAGCGCGCGGGCCAGCA
>DATLZL010000482.1:0-6135 GCA_035574035.1 Binatia bacterium
CGGTGTCGGCCAGGTCGACGGCGCTCGGGATCAGGTCCGAGCCCAGGAGGGCGCGCGCCGCCGCCGCGGCGTCTTTCAGGCGCTCGAAGCCGACGGCCACCAGGCGCATGACCGCCGCCGGCGTGGACCAGGCCGCCCGGACGCCGTGTGCCAGCCGCGACCACGCCTCGGCCGGCAGGACACGTACCGTGTGGCCGCCGAAGGCGCCGGCCAGGCGAGCCAGCTCGTCGCACTGCCACGCCACCTGCTCGGGGAGCCCGTCGAAGCCGACGAGGAGGGCGGCGGCGGCCGGCAGGTCGAGCCCCATCGCCGCCAGGCCCTCGGTGTCGGCCAGGTCGACGGCGCTCGGGATCAGGTCCGAGCCCAGGAGGGCGCGCGCCGCCGCCGCGGCGTCTTTCAGGCGCTCGAAGCCGACGGCCACCAGGCGCTCGTCGTCGGGCAACGGGCGCAGCTTCAGCGTCACCGCCACGATGACGCCGAGCGTGCCGTAGGAGCCGATGAAGAGCTTGGGCAGGTCGTAGCCGGCCACGTTCTTGACCACCTTGCCGCCGCCCCGCACCAGGGCGCCGTCGGCGCCGACCACGGTGAGACCGATGATCAGATCCCGCGCGGTGCCATAGAGGTGACGCCGCGGCCCGGCGGCGTTGGCGGCGACGATGCCGCCGAGGGTGGCGCGATCGGCCTGCGGGGGATCGAGGGAGAGCCACTGCCCCTGCGCCCGCAGGGCGGCCTGGAGCGCGGCCAGGGTGAGGCCGGCCTCCACGGTGACGGTGAGGTCCCCCGGCTCGTGCTCGAGGATGCGCGCCAGCCGGCCCAGCCCGAGCACCAGGCCCGTCCGCGACGGGGGAGTGCCGACCGCGGCCGCGGTGCCGCCGCCCCACGGCATGACGGGCACGCCGGCGGCCGCGGCCACCTCGACCACGGCCCGCACCTCGTCCACCGACCCGGGGAAGACCGCCGCCTCCGGCGTCCGGCCCTCGACCACGTAGGGCCCCACCGCCACGCCGGTCAGGACGTGAGGCGGGCCGACGATGGCGCGGAGCTTGTCGAGCAGCGCGGCGTCCACGACGCGGGGCCCAGCCTAGAACCGCTGGGCCAGGCCCTTCTCTTCGATCGGGTGCGGTCGATAGGCCGGGCCGCCGGCCTCGCCGCACGTCTTGCGGGTGGGAAAGATCTTGCCTGGATTGCAGCGGCCCGTGGGGTTGAACGCCGCCTTGAGCCGGGCCATGAAGTCGAGGTCGGCCGCCGAGAAGATCAGCGGCATGAAGTCGGCCTTCTCCAGCCCGATGCCGTGCTCGCCCGAGATCGATCCCCCGACCTCGGCGCACAGGCGCATGATCTCCGCGCCGGCCGCCATCACCCGCTCCTCCTCGCCGGGCCGGCGGGGATCGTAGAGGATGTTCGGGTGGAGGTTGCCGTCGCCGGCGTGGAAGACGTTGCCCACCCGCAGGCCGTGGGCGGCCACGATCTCGTTGACGCGCGAGAGCACGTACGGCAGCCGGGTGCGGGGGATGACCCCGTCCATCACCATGTAGGCGGGCGACACGCGGCCGTAGGCCCCGAAGGCCGACTTGCGCCCCTTCCACAGCCGCTGGCGCTCGGCGTCGTCGCGGGCGGTGCGCACCTCGCGGGCGCCGGCGTCGCGGCACGCCTCGACGATGCGCTGGGCCTGGGCCTCGAGTCCGACGGCCAGGCCGTCCACCTCGACCAGCAGCGCGGCAGCGGCGTCGCGCGGGTAGCCGCAGCCGAAAGCGTCCTCCACCGCCTGGATCGTGAGCTGGTCGATCATCTCCACCGCCGCCGGGACCAGGCCCCGGGCGATGATGGCCGAGACCGCGGCCGAGGCCTGCTCGACCCGGTCGAAGATGGCCAGGACCGTCTTCACCGCCTGGGGCTTGCGGAGGATCCGGACGACGACCTTGGTCGCGATGCCGAAGGTGCCCTCGGAGCCGACGAACACGCCGGTCAGGTCGTAGCCGAGGGCCTCGCGCGTCTTGCCGCCGAGCCAGACGATCTCGCCGTCCGGCATGACGACCTCCAGGCCGAGCACGTGGTTGGTCGTCACGCCGTACTTGAGCGTGTGGGGACCGCCGGAGTTGTTGGCCACGTTGCCGCCGATGGTGCACGCCTGCTGGCTGGACGGGTCCGGGGCGTAGTAGTAGCCGCGGGGGCCGACCGCCCAGGACAGGTGGAGGTTGACCACCCCGGGCTCGACCACCGCGTACTGGTTGTCGTAGTCGATTTCCAGGATGCGGTTCATCCGCATGAGGGAGATGACCAGGCCGCCCTCGGCCGGCAGGCAGCCGCCCGACAGCCCGGTGCCGGCGCCCCGCGCGACGAAGGGCAGCGCTTCCCGGTTCGCCAGGCGCACGACGGCCGCCACCTGCTCGGCCGACGTGGGAAAGACCACGAAGTCGGCGAGGGCGCGGAAGAGCGTGAGGCCGTCGGACTCGTAGACGAGCAGCTCGTCGGGATCGCTCAGGACGGCGCCAGGACCGACGATGGCCTCGAGCTCGCAGCGAAGTTCTCGGCGGCGGGCGTCCGGCAGCGCCATGGATACCGGATTATACCCCCCGGCCCGGACCCGTGTCCGGGCGCGGCCCCCCGATCAGAACTCGCCCGCCGCCTCCTCGGCCGCCTCGCGGCGCGCCTGCCGGCGGTGCTGCCAGAGGGCCAGCGCCACCGACAGGACGGCCAGGCCCAGCATCAGCCCCGAGATCGGGCGGGTGACGAACAGCCAGGGGTCGGCGTCGGTCATCAGCGAGCGGACCAGGTTGATCTCGATCTGGTCGCCGAGGATCACGCCCAGGATCAGCGGCGCCAGCGGAAACCCGAACTTCACCAGCCCGTAGCCGAGCAGACCGAACAGCAGCAGGGCGTAGACGTTCTCCATGATGTTGTTCAGCGCGTAGGCCCCGATCACGCACAGCACCAGGATGATCGGGATCAGGACCGAGCGCGGCACCTGCACCACCCGCAGGTAGACCCGGGCCAGGACCCACTGCAGCACGAGCATCACCGGGTGGGCGAGCAGGTAGGCGGCGAAGATGCCGTAGGCCACCCGGGGCTCGGTGGTCATGAAGAGCGGGCCGGGCTGGATGCCGTGGATGATCATGGCGCCCAGCATGACGGCGGTCACGGCGTCGCCCGGGATGCCGAAGGCCATGATCGTCACCAGGGAGCCGGCCACGTTGGCGTTGTTGGCGGCCTCGCTGGCGATGATGCCCTCGGGGATGCCGGTTCCGAACTTCTCCGGATGGCGCGAGAACTTCCGGGCCTGGTCGTAGGCCATCACGTTGGCGGCGCTGCCGCCGATGGCCGGCAGCACGCCGATCAGGAGGCCGACGACGGTCGACCACACCAGCAGGAAGGGCCGGCGGAGGATGTCCCAGATCACGGCCAGGTGGGAGACCGCCAGGCGCGGTGTGGGCACCGGTCCGGGGCGCCGGTCGCGGGCGGGCCGCTCCAGGTCGCTCATGATCTGGGCGAAGGCGAAGACGCCGATCAGGACGGGCAGGAACTGGAACCCTGAGCGCAGGAACTCGCTGCCGAAGGTGAAGCGCGGCACCGACATGATGGGGTCCTGGCCGATCACCGTGATGATGAGGCCGATGGCGCCGGCCAGGAGGCCCTTGACGAGCGATCGCCCCGTGACCCCCGCCACCATCGACAGCGCGAAGACGAACAGCGAGAAGTACTCCCAGGGGCCGAACTGCAGGGCGAACTGGGCGAGCGGGCGGGTGGCGGCGACCAGGAACAGGGCGCCCAGGATCCCCCCGAAGAGCGAGGCCCAGGTGCCGAGCCACACCGCGCGGCCCGGCTCGCCCCGGCGCGCCATCGGGAAGCCGTCGAAGGTCGTCGCCACCGCCGAGGGTGTGCCGGGGATGCCGAGCAGGCTCGCGGTGACCAGCCCGCCGGACTCGCCGCCGACATAGACGCCGATCATGGCCGCCAGCCCCTGCAAGGGATCGAGCCCGAAGGTGAACGGCAGCGCGATGATGACGGTCATCGTGATCGTCACCCCGGGCAGCGCGCCCCCGATCAGCCCGGCCAGCGTGCCGATCGCCAGCGGGACGAGGTACTGCGGCTGCAAAACCTCGCTCAGGCTGCCCAGCAGGGGCCCCAGCACCTCAGAACCCCGTCAGGCGACCACGCGGGAGCAGCACGGTCAGGTACTGCTCGAAGACCAGGTACGTGAGGGCGGTGGTGGCGACGGCGACGACCACCACCCGCATCCAACCCCGCCCGGTCCTCGGAGGCTCGAGCAGGACCTGGAGCCCGAGCACGAAGAGCAGCGTGGCCACGCGGAACCCGAGGAGCGGGAGCAGGCCCACGTAGGCGCCGAAGACGGCGAACGTCCCGACGACCAGCCGGTACTGCGCGGGGCGCCGGGCCGGCGCCTCCCGGCGCACGAGGCCCTGGACCACGAGGATGGCGCTGAGCAGGATCGCGGCGCCGAACAGCAGCCGCGGGTAGAAGTCCGGCCCGATGGGCACGAGCGGCGAGCGCGGCAGCCCGCGGCTGGCCAGCAGCAGGAGGATCGCGCCGGCGAGGCACACCAGGCCGGCGATAGTGTCGGTGGAGATCGGCCCCCGGCCCGGCGCGGCGCCCGACACCCGCGCCACGCGCTCAGGACCGCTTGAGCAGGCCCAGGTCCCTGGCCAGCGCCTTGTTCAGCTCGTCGTTCTTCCGGAGGAACTCAGCGTACCCGCGACGGTCCAGGAACTTCACCAGCGTGCCCTGCCGGGCCATGTCCTCGGCGAACTTGGGCTCGCTGGTGGCCTTCCGGCAGGCGTCCTCGAGCCGGGTCAGGATGTCGGCCGGCGTGCCCTTCGGCGCCATGAGGCCCCGGGTGACGGCGTAGACGACGTTCACGCCCAGCTCCTTCAGGGTGGGAACGTCGGGGATCTCGGGGTGGCGCCGCTCGGTGGCGATGGCCAGGAACTTCAGCTGGCCCGCCTGGACCTTGCTCTTCTGGGTGAGGTTGGAGTCGGTCAGGTCGATGTGGCCGCCGAGGATGGCGTTCATCCGCGGCGCCAGCCCCTCGTAGGAGACGTACTTGAACTGGATGCCGGCCGCCTTTTCGATCAGCGCCGGGAAGAAGTGGCTGGTCGAGCCCAGCGTGGCGCCGACCGTGATCTGGCCGGGGCGGGCCTTGGCGTCGGCGACCAGCTCCTGGAACGACGACCACTTGGTCTTCGGGCTGGCGGTGAGGATGGACGGCGTCTCGGAGACCGAGCAGATCGGCTCGAAGTCGGTGTAGGCGACGTCGGCCACCCCCGTGTAGTACGTGGAGTGGATGTAGTCGTGCACCGCGTAGAGCGTGTAGCCGTCGGGCGGGGAGTTCTTCGCTTCACGGGCCCCGTTGGTCCCCGACGCGCCGGCCACGTTGGCGATGACCACCGTGCCGCCCAGGTGCTTCTGCAGCTGCGGCGCGAACGGGCGGAAGATGCCGTCCGTGTCTCCGCCGGCCGGCCACGGGACGATGAGCTTCACCGGCCGCTCCGGGTAGGCGCCCAGACCCATCGAGGCGGCGAGGACGACGGCTAGGACGCAGACGAGCGCGACGAGTCGAACCATACCGCTCTCCTTGGCTGAAGGCTGCCCGATGATATCAGAGGACGGCGGCGACCACCCGGAGGTCGTCCACGAAGCGGGCCATCTCCCGCCGCCCGCTGTCGTCGTCGGGGGCGCGCAGGATCGCCGAGGGGTGCACGGTCGCCAGCACGTGGGGCGCCGGCGGCGATCTCGGCCGCGCTCGGCTTGGCGTGGATGCGCCGCTTGCCCCGCGGCTGCCCACTTGAAGTGCTTGACCGCGTTCGTCACGTACGCCTGCCTGCGGTCGATGCCGGCCTCGGCCAGCGCGCGGTCGAGGAGCCGGCCCGCGGGCCCCACGAACGGCGCCCCCGCCAGGTCCTCCTCGTGGCGACCCGCGCCTCGGCCGCCCCCTGCCCGAAGACGGGCTGCGTGGCGCGCCGGTACAGCTCGCACCCGGTGCAGCGGGCGGCCGCCTCGCGCAGGGAGGACAGCGTCGGGTTCGGCGGAACGAAGCGCGCGGCCGATCCGGCCGGTCGAGGAGAGGCCCTCGCGGATTGTACGCGCGGCCCCGAGGCGGCGGCGGGCGCCCGGCGCGGG
>DATLZL010000483.1:0-5370 GCA_035574035.1 Binatia bacterium
CCGCCGTCGGCGGCCGGGGCCGCCGCGGCCGACGAGGCCGCCAGCAGCGCGGCCAGAGCCGGCAGGATCGTGGCACCGCGCACGGCCCGCCAGGTGAAGACGATCCGCTGGACCGCGGTGAGGTTGGCCAGGACCGCCAGCACCCAGAGCGCCGGCTCGAGGAGGTCCAAGAGCGCGCCGGCGATCAGGCAGATCAGTCGCTCCGGCCGCTCCATCATCCCGACCGTGCACTCCACGCCGATCGACTCGGCCCGGGCCTTCGTGTAGCTCACCATCACGCTGCCGACGAGCCCGGCCATGGCCACCAGGGCCCCACGCGCGTGCGGCATGCGAGCGAAGAGCACGACGATCCCCAGCAGCACCACGAGGTCGGAGTACCGGTCGATGACGGAGTCGAGGAAGGCCCCGAAGGGCGTCACCTGCCGGGAGGCGCGGGCCAGTGAGCCGTCGAAGAAGTCGAAAAGCCCGGCCAGCAGCAGCAGCACGCCGGCCATCCGGACCCGGCCGGCCACGAACGCGCTGGCGGCCAGGAGGCTCACGCCGAGCCCCGCCACCGTCAGGTGGTTGGGCCGGAGGTGGAGGCGGTAGAGCGCGTACCCGACCGGGTCGGTCCACGTCCGCAGCGAATCGCGGTAGCGGCTCAGCATCCCCGCCTCACAGCGGTTCCAGCAGGGCCTGTTCGAGCGCGGCGCGGATGGCGTCGACGGCCTCGGCTTCCTCGATCTTGCGGCCCCGACCGTCGTGCACGTAGAACGTGTCGTAGGCCTGGTCGATCTCGGTGGCGATGCGGGCGCTGGCGATGTCCAGGCCGGCGGCGGACAGCGTGCGCGTGATCTGGTAGAGCAGGCCGAGCCGGTCCGGACACTTCACCTCGATGACGGTGAAGGCGTCGCTGAGCGTGTTGTCGATCGTCACCTTGGCCGGAGCGGGGGCGGCCACCGCCGGCCGGCCGGCCCGGCGCCGGGCCAGCAGGGCCTCCACGCTCTCCTCGCCCGTGATCACCGCCCGCAGCGCCGCCCGGAGCCGGGTCCAGAGCGCGGGCGACGTCACGGGCTCGGCCGCCGGGTCGTTCACTTGGAAGGTGTCGATCGCGATGCCGTCGGCGCGGGTGGCGATCTGGGCCGAGACGATGTTGATGCCGTGGGCGGCCAGCGTCCCGGCGATCAGCGCGAACAGCCCCGGCAGGTCCCGGGTCACCACCACCAGGTCGGAGGAGCCCAGACCGGGATGGTGGAACCGCTCGGTCACCACCGGCGCCGCTTCCAGCCGGGCGATCATCCGCAGGTGCTCGGCCATCCGCTCGACGGTCGTGGTGGCCAGGTACCGCTCGGACATCATGGCCAAGTGCGCCTTGACCGCCTGGGTCGGCACCTCGTCCTTCACCAGGCGGGCCAGCCGCTCGGCCAGCTGGGTCCGGTTGGGGCGCGGGACCCGGCCCCCGCTGATGCGGGCGAGCGTGCGGGCGTAGAGCTCGTGGAGCACGACCGCCTGCCAGGGGGTGAGGACGCCGGGGCCGACGGCCCGCATATCGGCCCACGTGAGCAGGTAGAGCAGGCGCAGGCGCTGGACGTCGCCGACGGTGGCCGCGAAGTCGGCGACCGTCTTCGGGTCGTCGATGTCCCGGCGCTGGGCGATGTGCGACATCGTCAGGTGGTGGGCGACCAGGAACTCCACCACGCCGGCGTCGGCGGGCGGGAGCCCGATCCGGGCCACCAGCTCGCGGATGAGCGGGATGCCCTTGGCGACGTGGCCGTGGCCCTTGGCCTTGCCGATGTCGTGCAGCAGCATGCCGAGCACCAGCAGGTCCGGGCGCTCGATCTCGCTGAAGACCTGGGCCGCGCCCTCGGACTCGGCCGACTGCCCCGGCGCCAGCGCCTCCAGGTGCTCGACGGCGAGGAGCGAGTGCTGGTCGGCCGAGAACTTGTGATAGATGTCGTACTGCACGAGACACGTCAGCGCGCCGAACTCCGGCAGGTACCGGCCCAGCACGCCGAGCTCGTGCATCTCGCCGAGCGTCACCGCCACCCGGCCCCAGGCGCGGCAGATGTCCAGGAACAGGTCGCGCACCAGCGGCGAGCGGCGGAAGTCGTCGTCGATGAGGTCCAGCGCGTCCTCGATGGCCCGCTCGAGGTCGGGCGACAGCTCGCAGCCGAGCCGGTGGAGGTGCCAGAAGACCTTCATCAGCCGGGTCGGGTCCTCGCGGAACAGCGGGCGGTGCCGGTCGGCCGGGTGCAGCCGGCCGTCGATGAAGACCAAGCCGTCGGCCAGCGCCTGCTGGCGGTCCCGGCGCTCGGCGGCGCCGTGGCCCTCCAGCGTCTCCTGACAGCGCGCGATGAGCCGGCGGGCGACGCGGTGGATCACGCGGGCATGCAGGTAATAATCCCGCATGAAGCGCTCGACGGCCAGCGTGTCGCCCTCCGCCTCGTAGCCCAGACTCTCGGCGACCCGGGGCTGCATGTCGCGCGTGAGCACGTCGTTCTTGTGCCCGCTGAGGAAGTGCAGGGCGTTGCGGACCCGCCAGAGGAACGTCAGCGCGGCGTCGGTGTGGGCCTGCTCGCGCGGGGTGATGAGGCCCTTGTCGGTCAGCTCGCGCAGCGTGCGGGCGCCGAACTTGGCCGCCGCCAGCCACATGGCGGTGTGCATGTCGCGCAGCCCGCCCGCCGACTCCTTGACGTTCGGCTCCATGACGTAGGGGGAAGCGCCGTGCTTGCGGTAGCGCTGCTCGCGCTCGGCCAGCATCGCCGCCAGGAACTGCTCGAAGTCCCGCTGGTAGACGTTCTCCTCCAGCACCCGGCGGAAGCGGGCGAAGAGCCGCCGGTCGCCGGCCAGGAAGCGGGCGGCCTGCATCGAGGTCCGGCTCGGCAGGTCGGTGCGCGCGATCGCCACGCAGTCCTCCAGGGAGCGCAGGCTGTGTCCCACCTGCAGCCCGAGGTCCCAGAGCGTGTAGAGCAGCTCCTGGGTCACGCGCTGGACGTAGGGTGACAGGATGCCGTCGTGGATCACCATCAGGTCGACGTCCGAGGAGGGGTGGAGCTCGCCGCGACCGTAGCCGCCGAGGGCGACGACCACCAGCGGGGTGGGTGCGAGCCCGGCCGCCGCGGCGTCGGCGCTGACCAGCCGCGTGAGCGAGCGCACCAGGTCGTCGACCAGGCCGGCGTGGGCGTGGACGGCGGCCTGCCCCGAAGCCCCACCCGCGTGCATCGCCTTCACGGAGTGGAGCCCCTCGGCGAGAGCGGCACGGAGGACCTCGAGCCGGAGGCGCCGCCGGTCTTCCGGGCGCTCGGCCTTGGCCTCGGCGCGCCGGGCCCGGCGATACAGCTCGGGCGACATGACGGCGCAGAGCGTAGCAGCGGGTGGCGAATATTGTCAAACGAGACGCGGACTTACTACAATGCGCCGGTGCGCCGGATTTGGCGGCCGGTCCTCGATCAGATCGCCCCCTACGACCCCGGCCCGCCGCTTCCGGTCGCCACGGGCGAGCCGGCGGCCGACGCGCTCGTCCGCCTGTCGGCCAACGAGAACCCGCTCGGCCCATCCCCGGCGGTGGTGGAGGCGATCCGCCGCGAGGCGGCCCGCGTGCACCTCTACCCCGACGGGGGCTCCACCGCGCTGCGCCGGGCCCTGGGCCGGCAGCTCGGCGTGGCCCCCGAGCAAATCGTGGTCGGCAACGGCGCCGACGAGCTGCTGGCGCTCATCGGCTGGGCGGCGTTCGCCCCCGGCGACGAGGTGGTGGTGCCGCAGCCCTCGTTCGAGCCCTACACGACCGTCGCCCGGCTGATGGCCGCCACCGTCGTGCCCAGCCCCCTGGCCGGCTACGACACCGACCTCGAGGACATGCTCCGGCGCGTCACGCCGCGGACCAAGGCGGTGATCATCTGCTCGCCGCACAACCCGACCGGCACCATCGTCCGCCGCCGGCCGCTGACGGCGTTCCTCGACGCGCTGGGCCCCGATTCCCCGCTGGTCATCCTCGACGAGGCGTACCGGGACTTCTGCGACGATCCCGAGTATCCGGACGGCGTCGAGCTGCTCGCCCGCTACCCGCGGCTCGTCGTGCTGCGGACGTTCTCCAAGATCGCCGGGCTGGCCGGCCTCCGCGTGGGCTACGCGGTCGCCGCCGGGTCGACGATCGAGGCGCTCAACCGGGTGCGGGCCCCGTACAACGTGAACCGCCTGGGCCAGGCGGCGGCGCTGGCCGCGCTGGAGGACCCCGAGCACTGGCGCCGGAGCCGGGACCTCGTGATCGCCGAGCGCGCGTTCCTGACGCGCGCCTTCACCGAGCGGGGAATGGCCCCGCCGCCCTCGCAGGCCAACTTCCTCCTGGTCCCCGTGGCCGGCGCGGCGGCGGCACGGGCACGCCTGGCCGCCGCCGGGCTGCTGGTCCGCGACGGGACGGCGGTCGGCTTTCCCGAGCACCTGCGCGTCAGCATCGGCACCCGAGAAGTCAACGAGCGACTGCTGGCGCACCTCTGACCGGCGCTACCCCCGCCCGTCCGGAACGGCGGCCACTACCTGGTCCGCGCAGCGCTTGAGCTCGCTCAGCAGGCGCTGCCGGGCCCCACCCGGCCGGCCGGCCTCGTCCACCGCCTCGCGCGGCAGCTCGCAGCGCGCCGTCACGCCCGTCGTGCCGGCCAGCGTGACCGCGTACGCCCGCTCGCGCTCCTCGATGGCCACGATGCTCGCGTTGGGGTTCGCCTTGGGAATGAGTTCCTCGATGACGCGGCGTCCATCCATCGTTCTTCTCCTCCCGGATCGTGCGCGCGCGAACGCTGCAACCCGGGTGCCACGACCGGGCCGGACGGCGGGCACGAGTTGTCCACCGCGCGTTCTACAACCTGAGCGGCACCCTCTACAACACACGCCGCGAGGTCGCGTCGCGCGCCACCGCGCCGTCCGGGCGCACGCGGTGGACGCGCCCATCGTGAGGGAGTGATGTCAGACCCTTCGCCTTACCCTTGTCCCCTCCTGTGGCCCCGGCCTTGCAGCCCGAGCTCGCGGCCGCGGCGTTCACACACTCACACAGGGGCGGAACCATGGAGCACAACACGACGCTGAGGCAGCTCACCGAACAGGGGCGGATGCGGTGGTCCGAGGCTCGACGGGCATGGCTGGCCGAACCCGAGGACGTGGTCAGTGCGCTGTGCCGGGACGGATTCGAGGAATGCAAGCGCGAGGCAGCGCGTATCGGCGGCGTGTGGCAGGGGCTCGACACCCGGACTGGCTCGGTGGCGTCGGCGGTGTGGGTGCGGGCGGCCGAGAGCGAGGGCCCGATGGTGTTCATCGACATCAACGGGCGGACGGTCAAGGGCGATGGCGGGGCGTGACCCCGGCCGTCCCGGCCCACGCCCCGACGATCGCCGCGACGACTGG
>DATLZL010000484.1:0-10644 GCA_035574035.1 Binatia bacterium
TTGCGCGGTGTCCACCGCCGTCTGGCTCGTCCCCGCGTTCCCGCTCGCCGGCGCCCTCCTCAACGCGGTGTTCGGGCGCCTGGTCGGGCGCCGGGCCCACTGGATCGCCGTGCCGGCGGTGGCGGCGTCGTTCGTGGCGGCGCTGGTCGTCTTCGCCGGCGTCCGCGGCGGCGGGTCGGTCACGGTCGCGCTCTACCCCTGGATCGTCGCCGGCCGGTTCGAGGCCTGGGTCAACGCCCTCGTCGACCCGCTGGCGGGGGTCATGCTGCTCGTCGTCACCGGCGTCAGCCTGCTGATCCACGTCTATTCCATCGGCTACATGCACGGCGACCCGGGCTACGCCCGCTTCTTCGCCTACCTGAACCTCTTCGTCTTCTCCATGACGATGCTGGTACTGGCCGGCAACTTCCTCCTGCTCTATGTCTTCTGGGAGGCGGTCGGCCTCTGCTCGTACCTCTTGATCGGCTTCTGGTACACGCGGCCGGCGGCCGCCCAGGCCGGCAAGAAGGCGTTCATCGTCAACCGGGTGGGGGACTTCGGCTTCGGTCTCGGCGTGCTGTGGCTCTGGACCGCCCTGGGCACGCTCGACTACGGGGCGGTCTTCGCCGGCGCCGCCACGCTGACGCCGGCGGCCGCGACCGGCATCGCGCTGCTGCTGTTCATGGGCGCCTGCGGCAAGTCGGCCCAGCTGCCGCTGCACACCTGGCTGCCCGACGCCATGGAAGGTCCGACGCCGGTCTCGGCCCTCATCCATGCCGCCACCATGGTCACCGCCGGCGTCTACCTGGTGGCCCGGAGCCACGCGCTCTTCGAGCGTTCCGGGGTCGCGCTCGACGTGGTGGCGGCCGTTGGCACCGCCACCGCGCTCTTCGCGGCCACCATCGGCCTGGTGCAGACGGACATCAAGCGCGTCCTGGCCTACTCGACCATCAGCCAGCTGGGCTACATGTTCGCCGCCGTCGGGCTGGGCGCCTACGCGGCCGGCATCTTCCACCTGGTCACGCACGCCTTCTTCAAGGCGCTGCTGTTCCTGGGCGCCGGCAGCGTCATCCACGCGCTGGGCGGCGAGCAGGACCTGCGCCGAATGGGCGGCCTGGCGCCCAAGATGGTGACGACGACGATCACGATGAGCATCGGGGCCATGGGCCTGGCCGGGGTGCCGGGGCTGGCCGGCTTCTTTTCCAAGGACGAGATCCTGCACGCCGCCTTCTCCGGCGGGCACCGCCTGATCTGGGCCCTGCTCCTGACCGGCGCCTTCCTGACGGCCTTCTACACCTTCCGGCTCGTCTTCCTCGCCTTCCTGGGCGCGCCGCGGATGCCCCGCCAGGTCGCCCACCACGTGCACGAGTCGCCGGCGGTCATGACGTTCCCGCTGGTCGTGCTGGCGGTCCTCACCGTGGTCGCCGGCTGGGCGATCGGCATGCCCTCGGCCCACGGCACGCGCTTCGCGAACTTCCTGGCCCCCGTGTTCCTGGTCCACGAGCACGAATGGAGCGGGCTGGTGACGCTGCTGCTGGCGGCGGTCTCCTCGGTGGCGGCTGCGGCCGGGATCGTGCTGGCCTGGCTCACCTACGTCTCCACCCCGGTGCGGCCGGAGACGATCGGACGGCCCCGCACGGCGCTCCACGCCCTGCTCCTCGACGCCTACCGGGTGGACGCCCTCTACGACCGGGCGATCGTGCGCCCGCTCCACGCGCTCAGCGTCTTCCTGGCCCGGGCGGTGGACCTCGGCGTCATCGACGGCGCCGTCAACGGCGTGGGGCGGGCGGTGGTGGCGTGGGCGGCGGGCTTCCGGCGCCTGCAGACCGGCTTCGTCGTCAACTACGCGCTGACCATGCTGGTCGGCGCGGTCCTGCTGGTCGGCTTCCTGCTGGCCCGGTGAGGCGGCGGTGAGGCCGGGGCTGCTGACCGCGCTGACGCTGCTGCCGGCCGCCGGCGGCCTCGTGCTGGCGCTGGCCCCGCGCGAGCGGGGACCGCTGCTGCGCGGCGGAGCGCTGGCGGTGAGCGTCCTGACGCTCGCCCTGGCGGCGGCGCTCTACGCCGGCTTCGACCCCGGCCGGGCCGACTACCAGTTCGTCGAGCGGGTCGCATGGGTCCCCTCCCTCGGCATCGCCTGGCACGTGGGCATCGACGGCATCAGTCTCCTCCTGGTCCTGCTGACGGCGTTCCTCACCCCGATCGCGCTGGCCTCGGCCTGGCAGGCCGTCGCCGACCGCACCAAGGAGTTCGTCGTCACCCTGCTGGTGCTCGAGACCGGCATGCTCGGCGTCTTCGTGAGCCTGGACCTCTTCCTGTTCTTCGTGTTCTGGGAGGCGATGTTGATCCCGATGTACCTCGTCATCGGGGTCTGGGGCGGCGCGAACCGGATCTACGCCGCGATCAAGTTCGTGCTCTACACCATGGCCGGCTCGGCGCTGATGCTGGTCGCCATCCTGGCCCTCTACTACCAGCACGGGCAGGCCACCGGGACGTTCACCTTCGACCTGCCCACGATCACCCGCTGGGTCGTGCCGCCCGGTTCGGGGCAGAACCTCCTGTTCCTGGCCTTCGCGCTGGCCTTCGCCATCAAGGTGCCGGTGGTGCCGTTCCACACCTGGCTGCCCGACGCCCACGTGGAGGCGCCGACCGCCGGCTCGGTCATCCTCGCCGGCGTGCTGCTCAAGATGGGGACGTACGGGTTCCTGCGCTTCTGCCTGCCGCTGTTCCCCGACGCCAGCCTGACGTTCGCGCCGCTCGTGCTGGCGCTGGCGGTGGTGGGCATCGTCTACGGCGCCTGGGTCTCCACCGTCCAGGCGGACCTCAAGAAGCTGGTGGCCTACTCGAGCGTGAGCCACCTGGGGTTCGTCATGCTCGGTATCTTCGCGCTCAACCCCCAGGGCCTGGTCGGCGGCCTGCTCCAGATGGTCAACCACGGGCTCTCCACCGGCGCCCTCTTCCTGATGGTCGGCATGATCTACGAGCGCCGCCACACCCGGCTGATCGCCGACTTCGGCGGGCTCTGGCAGCCGATGCCGGCGTTCTCGGCGCTGTTCCTGCTGGTCGCGCTCTCCTCGCTGGGGTTGCCCGGCCTCAACGGCTTCGTCGGCGAGTTCCTGATCCTGCTCGGCGCCTTCCAGGTCCACCGCGGCCTGGCGGTGGTGGCCGCCACCGGCATCATCTTCGCGGCCGTCTACCTGCTGTGGATGTACCAGCGGGTGGCCTTCGGCCCGGTAACGCACGAGGAGAACCGGCGCCTGACCGACCTGGACCTGCGCGAGTGGGCCGTCCTGGCCCCCATCGTCCTGTTCATCGTCTGGATCGGCGTCTACCCGGCGCCGTTCACCCGCCCGGCTGAGGCGACGATCGAAGCGCTCATCGCCCAGGTGCAGGCCAAGGCCGGGGTGGCCGCCCTCCGATGACGCCGCCGGCCGTCTCGCTGGTGGTCCTGGCCCCGACGCTGATCGTGGTCGGCACCGGCCTCCTGGTGCTGCTGCTCGACCTGCTGCCGCCGCGCGGCGGGGACCGGGCCCACCTGTCGACGGTGGCGCTGCTCGGCCTGGTGGCCTCGCTCTTCACCACGCTGCTGCTGTGGGGCGGGCGGGGGCGCGCCTTCCGGGACATGATCGTGCTCGACAACTACGCGCTGTTCTTCCACATCGTCATCGGCTACGCGGCGGCCCTCATCGTGCTGCTGTCCATGGACTACCTGCGCCGGCTCGGGGCGGAGTCGGCCGAGGTCTACGCGCTGGTGCTGTTCTCCACCGCCGGCATGCTGCTGCTGGCCTCGGCCGGGGACCTCATCGTCGTCTTCCTGGCCATCGAGCTGATGTCGCTGTCGCTCTACGTCCTGGCCGGCCTGTTCAAGCTCCGGCGGGAGGCGGGCGAGGCATCCATGAAGTACTTCCTGCTCGGCGTCTTCGCCTCCGCCTTCCTCCTCTACGGCATCGCGCTGCTCTACGGCGCCGCCGGCTCCACCAACCTGGACCGGGTGGCGGCGGCGGTGGCCGCCCGGCCCCGCGACCCGCTGCTGGTGGCCGGCCTGGGCCTGGTCATGGTGGGCTTCGGGTTCAAGATCGCCTCGGTGCCGTTCCACATGTGGGCGCCCGACGTCTACGAGGGCGCGCCGACCAGCATCACCGCGCTCATCGCCACCGGCTCCAAGGCGGCGGTCTTCGCCGCGCTCCTGCGGCTGGGGGCGGCCGCGCTCCGGCAGCAGCCCGACTGGACGCTGCTGCTGTGGGTGATGGCCGCGCTGACCATGACCGTCGGCAACGTGGTGGCCATCGCCCAGTCGAGCCTCAAGCGGATGCTGGCCTACTCCTCGGTGGCCCACGTGGGCTACATGCTGGTGGGCGTGGTGGCCGGCGGCCCCACCGGCGTCGCCGCCGTGCTGTTCTACCTGCTGGCCTACACCTTCACCACCGTCGGCACGTTCGGGGTGCTGACGCTCTGCGAGCGGGCCGGCGAGGAGGCGGTGGCCGTGCGCGACTACGCCGGGCTCGGGCGCCGGCACCCGGCGCTGGCCTTCACGCTGTCGCTGTTCCTGCTGTCGCTCGTCGGCATCCCGCCGCTGGCCGGCTTCGTCGGCAAGTTCTACCTCTTCGGGGCGGCGGTGCAGGCCGGTCACCTGTGGCTGGCGGTGATCGGCGTGCTGAACTCGGCGGTGGCCGCCTACTACTACCTGCGCGTGATCGTCTACATGTACATGCGGGAGCCGGAGGCGGCGGCGGCCGGGCTCCGGCCCTCGCTCGCCGGGGGCCTGGCCCTGGCCATCGCGCTGGTTGGCATCGTGCTGCTCGGGGTGGTGCCGGCCCCGTTCGTCGACCTGGCCCAGGCCGCGGTCGCCCCGCTCGTCCGCTGAGCCGGGCGCCGGGCGTGGCGCGGATCCGCCTGCCGTACCGGGGCTGGCTCTTCGACCTGGACGGCACCGTGTACCGGGGCGAGGCCCTCGTCCCCGGCGCCGACGCCGTCATCGCCGCGCTCCGCGACGACGGCCGCCGGGTGGCGTTCCTGTCCAACAAGCCCCTGGAGAGCCGCGCTGCGTACGCCGCCAAGCTGACTCGGCTCGGGATCCCGACCGCGGCCGGCGACGTCGTCAACTCCTCGCTGGTGCTCGCCCGCCACCTCGGGCGCCTGGACCCCGGCGCGCCCGTGTTCGTGATCGGCGAGCCGCCGCTGGTCGCCGAGCTCGAGGCCCACGGCTTCGAGGTCCGCCGCGACCACCGGGTGCGCTGGGTGGTCATCGCCTTCGACCGCACCTTCGACTACGCCAAGCTCAACACCGCGCTCCAGGCGGTGCGGGGCGGGGCGCGCCTGATCGCGACCAACCCCGATCGCACCTGCCCGACCGAGGAGGGGGAGATCCCCGACTGCGCCGGCATGATGGCGGCGGTGGAGGCGGTCACCGGCCGTGCGGTCGACGTCGTGGTCGGCAAGCCGTCGCCGATCATCCTGGAGGTGGCGCTGGAGCGGCTCGGGGTGCCGGCGGCCGAGGCGGCCATCATCGGCGACCGCCTGGAGACGGACATCGTGATGGGCAAGCGCGGCGGGCTCGGCACCGTGCTCGTGCTGAGCGGTGTGACGCGGGCCGACGACCCCCGGATCGCCGAGCTGGCCCCGGACCTCGTGATACGATCCATCGCAGAGCTGATCACGTCATGACGCGGCCCCGGGCCCTGGCCGACGCCGAGTACGAGGTGGTCATCGTCGGCGGCGGCATGGCGGGGGCCGGCGCCGCCCGCGACCTGGCCCTGCGCGGCGTGTCGGTGGCGCTGGTGGACAAGGGCGACTTCGCCTCCGGCACCACCTCCCGCTCCTCCAAGCTCATCCACGGGGGCCTGCGCTACCTCGAGCTCTTCGACTTCGCCCTGGTGCGGGAGTCGCTCCGGGAGCGGGAGACGCTGCGGCGGCTGGCGCCCCACCTGGTGCGGCCGCTGCCGTTCCTGGTCCCGGTCTACCGCGAGTCCTCGCGCAGCCTGATCAAGGTGCGCATCGGGCTCCGGCTCTACGACTGGCTGACGCCGGGCCGGCGCACCGAGCGCTACCGGGTCCTGAAGCCGGTGGACGCGCTGAGCCTCGAGCCCGCCCTGCGGGCCCGGGACCTGCGCGGCGCCGGCTACTACCTGGACGACCTGCTTGTCTATCCCGAGCGCCTGTGCCTGGAGAACGTGCTCTCGGCCGTGCGGCACGGCGCCCACGTGTGGAACTACGCCGAGGTCGAGGAGCTGGTGCGCGACCGCCGCGGCGCGCCGGCCGGGGTCAAGGTTCGCGACCTGCTGACGGGCCGGGTCGTGCGACTGGGCGCCCGCGTCGTCGTCAACGCCGCTGGGCCCTGGGTCGACCAGTTCCGGGAGCGGGCGAGGGTGACCGAGCAGGGCGCTCGCCTGATCCGGCCCACCAAGGGCATCCACTGCCTGCTGCCGCGGCTCACCGAGCGGGCCGTCTACCACGCGACCGCCGACGACCGCATGATCTTCGTCATCCCGTGGCGGCAGTTCTCGCTGGTCGGCACCACCGACACCGACTTCAGCGGGGATCTGGACCGCCTGCACGCCACCCGTGAGGAGGTCCAGTACCTGCTCGGCGAGGTACGCCGGGCGGTGCCCGACCCGCGGGTGGCCGCCGACCAGGTGGCCTACACCTACGCCGGCGTGCGGCCGCTGAGCCGGGAGGAGGGGCGCCGGGCGTCCGACGTGAGCCGTGCCCACCGCATCGTGGCCGAGGAGCGCGGCCGGGTGCTGTCCGTCACCGGCACCAAGCTCACCACCTACCGGAGTTTGGCCGCCGAGCTGGGCGACCGCGTCGTCCGGGCGCTCGGCCGCCGGGCGCCGGCGCGGACCCACCGGCTGACGCTCGACGGCGCCGAGGCCGACGCCGCGCGCGTGGAGGCGCGGACCTGGCTCGACGTCTCGCCCGAGGTCGCGACGACAGGGCTGGCGCGGGAGACGCTCGAGACGCTGGTCACGCTCTACGGCCGCGGCTACCGGCGCGTCGTGGAACTGGCCGGCAAGGTGGCCGGCGGCACCGAGCCGCTGTGCCCTTCGAACCCCGACATCGTCGCCCAGCTGCACCTGGCCGTGCAGGACGAGCTGGCGGTCTCGCTGCAGGACGTGCTGCTCCGCCGAACCGGCATCGGGACCAGTCCCTGCCAGGGGCTCGACTGCGCGGAGTCGATCGCCGACCGGATGGCGGCGCTGCTCGGCTGGTCATCGCGGCGCCGCGAGGCCGAGCTCGAGGCCTACCGCGCTCACGTCGCCCGCTCCCACCGCTTCCGCGAGTGATGGTATAGTCCCGGGCACCGCCCGGAGGAGGACCGCCATGCCGATGACGCGCCGTCGCTGGCTCACCGTCGCTGCCACCACCGCCGCCGTCCTGAAGCCGACGCTCGTCCGGGCGGAGACCGAGATCCAGTTCTGGCACGCGATGGGCGGGGCACTCGGCGAGAAGACCAAGGAGCTGGCCGAGGGCTTCAACCGCTCGCAGAGCGAGTACCGGGTGAACGCCGTCTACAAGGGCAACTACACCGAGACGATGACCGGGGCCATCGCCGCCTTCCGCGCCCGCCAGCAGCCCCACATCGTGCAGGTGTTCGAGGTCGGCACCGCCACCATGATGGCGGCCACCGGCGCCATCAAGCCCGTGCACGCCCTGATGGCCGAGGCCGGGGAGAAGTTCGACCCGGCGGCGTACCTGCCGGCCGTCACCGGCTACTACACGACGGCCGACGGCCGGATGCTCTCGCTGCCGTTCAACAGCTCGACGCCGGTCCTCTACTACAACAAGGACGCCTTCCGGAAGGCGGGGCTCGACCCGGCCAGGCCGCCCCGGACGTGGCCGGAGGTGGGCGAGGCGGTCCGGAAGCTGCAGGCGGCGGGCCTGGCCTGCGGCTTCACCACCTGCTGGCAGTCGTGGATCCAGCTCGAGAACTTCAGCGCCTGGCACAACGTGCCCTTCGCCACCCGGGCCAACGGCTTCGGCGGGCTCGACGCCGAACTGCGGTTCAACAGCCCGCTGCACGTGCGGCACATCGGGCAGCTGGCCGAGTGGCAGAAGACCAAGGCCTTCGACTACGGCGGCCGCCGCAACGAGGCCACCGCCAAGTTCACCAGCGGCGAGTGCGGGATGCTGACCGAGTCGTCGGCCGGCTACGCCGGCATCAAGCGCACGGCCAAGTTCGAGTTCGGCATCGGGACGCTGCCGTACTGGCCGGACGTCGCCGGGGCGCCGCAGAACACCATCATCGGCGGGGCCAGCCTCTGGGTGATGGCCGGCCACTCGCCCCAGGCCTACCGGGGCGTGGCGCGCTTCTTCAGCTACCTCTCCTCGCCGGAGGTCCAGGCCGACTGGCACCAGTTCACCGGGTACCTGCCCATCACCCGGGCGGCCTGGGACCTGACCAGGAAGCAGGGGTTCTACGAGAAGAACCCCGGCACCGAGATCTCGATCCTGCAGATGACCGGCAAGCCGCCGACCGAGAACTCCAAGGGGCTGCGCCTGGGCAACTTCGTGCAGATTCGCGACGTCATCGACGAGGAGCTGGAGGCGGTGTGGGCCGGCAAGAAGCCGGCCAAGGAGGCGCTGGACGCGGCGGTGCGGCGCGGCAACGACCTGCTGCGGCAGTTCGAGCGCGCCCACCGGTAGGGGTGGAACGCCGCCGGGTCTTTCCGCACCGCGTCCTGCCCTACCTGCTGGTCGCGCCGCAGATCGCGGTCACGCTCGTCTTCTTCTTCTGGCCGGCCTCGCAGGCGCTCTGGCAGTCGGTCCTGATCCAGGACGCCTTCGGGCTCTCCACCCGCTTCGCCGGCCTCGAGAACTTCCGGACGATCCTGAGCGACCCGGACTACCGGCACTCGCTCGGCGTCACCGCGGTGTTCAGCAGCGCGGTCAGCGCGCTGGCCCTGGGCAGCGCGCTGGGGCTGGCCCTCATGGCCGACCGCGTGGTCCGGGGGGCCCGCGCCTACCGGACCCTCCTGATCTGGCCCTACGCCGTGGCCCCGGCCGTGGCCGGGGTGCTGTGGCTCTTCCTCTTCAACCCGACCGTCGGCATCGTGGCCTTCGCCCTGCGCCAGGTCGGCTACCGCTGGAACCACCTCCTGGACGGGCGGGAAGCGCTGCTGCTGGTCGTCCTGGCCGCGGCCTGGAAGCAGATCTCCTACAACTTCGTCTTCTTCCTGGCCGGCCTGCAGGGCATCGGCCGGGCCGTCATCGAGGCGGCGGCCATCGACGGGGCCGGGCCCGCCCGGCGGGTGGTGAGCGTGGTGCTGCCGCTGCTGTCGCCGACGGTGTTCTTCCTGGTCGTCGTCAACGTCGTCTACGCCTTCTTCGACACCTTCGGCATCGTGCACGCCGTGACCGGCGGCGGTCCGGCCAAGGCGACCGAGATCCTGGTGTTCAAGGTCTTCCGCGACGGCTTCGTCGGGCTGGACCTCGGCCGCTCGGCGGCCCAGTCGGTCATCCTGATGGCCATCGTGATCGGCCTCACCATCGTCCAGTTCCGCTGGCTGGAACGGCGCGTCCACTACTGATGGTCGAGCGCCAGCCCGTCCTGACCGCGGTCACCCACCTGGTCCTCGTCCTCGGCATCCTGGTCGTGGCCTTCCCGATCTACGTGACGTTCGTCGCCTCCACCCACCCGCTGGAGGACGTGGCGCGGGCGCCGATGCCGCTCCGGCCCGGCGACCGACTGGCCGAGAACTACGCGGCCGCGCTCACCGAGGGGCTGCGGACGGTGGGCGGCCTGCCGGTCGGGCGCATGCTGGCCAACAGCCTGGTGATGGCGCTGGGGATCGCGGTCGGCAAGATCGCCATCTCCATCCTGTCCGCCTACGCCATCGTCTACTTCCGCTTCCCGCTCCGGACGGTCTGCTTCTGGATGATCTTCATGACCCTCATGCTCCCGGTGGAGGTCCGCATCGTCCCCACCTACCAGGTCGTCGCCGACCTGGGCCTGCTCAACTCCTACGCCGGGCTCACGGTGCCGCTGATCGCCTCGGCCACCGCGACCTTCCTCTTCCGGCAGTTCTTCCTCGGGGTGCCCGAGGAGCTCTTCGACGCCGCCCGCATCGACGGCGCCGGTCCCGTCCGGTTCTTCACCGACATCCTGCTCCCGATCTCGCGCACCACCCTGGCCGCGCTGTTCGTCATCCTGTTCATCTACGGCTGGAACCAGTACCTGTGGCCGCTGCTGGTCACGACCGACGAGTCCATGTACACGATCGTGGTCAGCATCCACCGGATGACCTCGGTCGCCGAGGCCCAGGTGGAGTGGCACCGGGTCATGGCCACCACCATGCTGGCCATGCTGCCGCCGGTGGCGGTCGTCGTGCTGATGCAGCGCTGGTTCGTCAAGGGCCTGATGGAGACGGAGAAGTGAGGGGCATCGTGGCCCTGGCCGTCGTCGCCGCCGTGGCCGGCGCGGCGCTCGGGGCCGAGCGCCGGCCGCTGGTCGCCGCCCACCGGGGCGGCGCCCTGCTGTGGCCGGAGAACAGCCTGCTGGCCTTCCGCCGGGCGCTCGAGCTCGGCGTGGACCTGGTCGAGACCGACGTCCATCTCACCGCCGACGGCGAGGTGGTGCTCATCCACGACCCCACGCTCGACCGGACGACGACGGGCCGGGGCGCCGTCCGCGAGCTGCGCCGCGCCGACCTGCCGGGGCTGCGCCTGCGC
>DATLZL010000485.1:0-21041 GCA_035574035.1 Binatia bacterium
CCGCCCACCAGCGGTCCGACGACCGAGGCGACCCCCCAGACGCCGGAGAACCAGCCCTGCATCCGGGCCCGCCGCTCCAGGCCGAACAGCTCGCCGACCAGGGTCATACCGATCGTGATCAGCGAGCCGGCCCCCAGGCCCTGCAGCATCCGGAAGGCGATGAGCTCGAGCATGCTTCCGGCGGCGCCGGCCAGCGCCGAGCCCGCCAGGAAGAGCCCGAGACCGGCCAGGTAGGTCGGCCGCCGGCCGTAGAGGTCGGACAGCCGCCCCCAGACGGGCATCGTCACCGTGGACGTCAGCAGGAAGCCCGAGAACACCCAGGAGTAGATGTCCAGACCGCCGAGGCTTCCCACGACCTTCGGCATCGCGGTGGCGACCACCGTGGATTCCATGGCGGCCAGGAAGATGGACAGCATGATGCCGACCACCACCCGACGCCGCCGTGCGTCGTCCATCAATGCCCGCCGGTGCAGGCCGCGCAGAGACACCGGCCGCGGAGTGCCGCGTAGGGGTAGAGGCTCTGGTGGCCGTCGCTCCAGGTCACCGCCAGCCCGTCCGGGGTGCGCCGGATCGCGCGGGGCCAGGCGCCCCCCGGCGGCAGCTCGTCCAGCGCGGCGCAGAGCCCGCACGGACAGTCGCGCCGGAGTCGCTCGAACGGGTAGATGCTGCCGTGGCCGTCGGCCCACGTCACGCCCACCGCGTACCGGCCCACGAGGTGAACATCCCCTGGACTGTTCGGGTCCGGCTGGCCCAGGACCGGCAGGACGATCTTGCCGGTCACGAGCCGCCTCCGACCCGCTCCGCCGCCCGCCGAAGCCCGGCGAGCAGGTAGTGCACGGCGAGGTTCTGGTAGGGTCCCCAGGCGGCCGCCCGCCGGCGCACGGTCTCCTCGGAGGGCATCCGGCCGCGACCGTAGAAGTGGGCGAACGCCTTCCGGACCCCGAGGTCACCGGCGGGGCACACGTCGCCGCGCCCCAGGCAGCGGGCCAGGAACCACTCGGCCGTCCACCGGCCCACTCCGCGCAGGGCCGTGAGGCGCTCGATCACCGCGCGGTTGTCGGCGGCGTCCAGGCCGTCGGCGTCCAGGCCCGCCGCGACCGCGCGGGCCACGCTGCGGACGGCCAGCGCCTTGACGGTCGAGAACTGCAAGGCGCGCAGCGAGGCGAGCCGCGCCCGGGCGAGCGCGGCGGCGTCCGGGAACGCGTAGACGACGTCCGCGCCGGTCGCGACCGGCACCCCGTACCGGCGCACCAGGCGGGCCCGGAGGGTGAAGGCGAAGGCGAGGTTCACCTGCTGGGCGGTGATGGCGCCCACCAGCATCTCGAGCGCGGTGGGAGCGAGCGTGGGCCGGAGACCGTGGAAGGCCTCGACCAGCGGCCCCAGGACGACGTCCTCCTTGGCGAAGCGGTAGAAGGCTCCGAGATCGAAGTCGAGGCCGAAGATCGCCCGGACCTCCCGCACCACCGCGGCCCGCACGCCGGCGGACCGCGCGTCGGTCACCGTGATGGTGAGCCGGACGGCGTCCACCGGGCCCTGCCAGCGCACCTCGTAGGGCGCCAGCACCCCGGGCCGCCGGAGCACCCGGCGGAACACATCCCCGCCGAAGCGGTTGGCCGGATCTTCCCCCCAGAGGCGGTACCGCGCGAGCGTGGCGCCGACGTCGAGGGGGCCGTCGGGAGCGAGCGTGATGGTCATGCGGCTCACGCGGCGGTCCAGTGTATCAGAGTTGATGTAAGCTCTCGTCGTGCCTGACGTCCTGGAACGCGACGACGGCCCCGTCCGCATCCTGACCCTGCACCGCCCCCAGACCCGGAACGCCCTCACCGCCGAGACGATGAGCGAGCTCGGTCTCCGCCTGGAGCGCACGGCGGCCGACGGCCACGTGCGCGCGGTCGTGCTCACCGGCAGCGGCGGCGCCTTCTCCTCCGGCGGCGATGTCCGGCTCCTGCAGGCGATCGCCGCCATGAGCGAGGCCGAGCTCCGCGAGGTCGTCTACGGCGCCTTCCAGCGCCCGATCCGGGCCCTGCGGGCCATGCCCCAGCCCGTCGTCGCCGCCGTCGATGGCCCGGCGCTGGGCGCCGGCTGCGAGCTGGCGCTGGCCGCGGACTTTCGGCTGGCCTCGCCGCAGGCCCGGTTCGGGGAGGTCTGGATCCGGATCGGCTGCATACCGGCGCTGGGCGGGATGTACCTGCTGCCGCGGTTGATCGGGCTGGCCCGGGCGACCGAGATGATCATGACCGGCGAACCGGTCGGGGCCGAGGAAGCCCACCGCATCGGCCTGGTAAGCCGCGTGGTGCCCCAGCCGGCGCTGCTCGACGAGGCGGTGGCCCTGGCCCACCGGCTGGCGAGCGGGCCCCCGCGCGCCTTGGCGCTGGCCAAAGCCGGGCTGGAGCTAGCGGGCGGCGCCGGCCTGGCGGCGGCGCTCGAGTCGGCGCTGGCCGCGCAGCTGGCGTGCTTCGCCACCGCCGACTTCCAGGAAGGGGTGCGGGCGCTCGGCGACAAGCGCCCGCCCCGCTTCACCGGACAGTAGAGGCGCTCAGTCCCCCGCGGCGGTCAGTGCAGGCGCCGGTCGTCGAATCCGTGCGAGGCCTTGATGCGTTCCTCGCTGCCCGGGATGTAGCGCTTCTCCAGCTCCTGGAAGTGGCTGACCCGGGCCATCACGTGGTGGCTCTCCGTCGGATGCCCCGCCTTGAGCCGCTCCAGCGACCACTGGGCCTGCTCCTGGTTCTTGACCAGGTCCTCCATGGCGTTCCACACAGCGTAGGTGGCCGCATGGGCCGCATAGAGCGTGATGAAGATGAACCGGTAGCCCAGCTCCCCGAGCTCCCGGAACAGGAACGGCTCCGGGTCCCGGCTCCACTTGAACGACGATGAGTAGTTGAAGGCCAGCGGCAGGTTTGGGTGCGTCTGCCGCATGGCCCTGGCGAAGGCCACCGCCGGCTCGCGCTCCGGGCCGGAGAACTCGCACCAGACGAGATCGGCGCCGGCGTCGGCGTAGGCGCGGCCGCGCCAGATCGCCTCCTCCAGGCTTCCGCCGACGGAGCCGTAGGCGTCGGTCCGGGCGATGATGACGAAGTCGGGGTCGAGCCGGTTCCGGACGTCCACCGCCGCGCGGAACTTGCCCACCGCCTCCTCACGGCTCACCACCGTCTTGCCGGCGATGTGCCCGCAGCGCTTCGGGAAGCGCTGATCCTCGAGGTGAATGCCGGCGACCCCGCTGCGGATGAACTCCTGGACGGTGCGCATGGTGCTGAGCGCGTTGCCATACCCGTCGTCGGCGTCGGCGATCACCGGGATCTGCACGGCGGCGGCGATCATGGCCGCCGTGCGGGCCACCTCCGTCATGGTGAGGAAGCCCATGTCCGGCCAGCCGTTGGCCATGGCCACCGAATACCCGCTCATGTAGATCGCCTTGAGGCCCACGCGCTCGGCGATCTGGGCGTCCAGCGGCGTGTAGACGCCGCCGGTGAAGACGTAGTCTTCGTCCGCCAGCAACTGCCGGAACTTCCTGCCCATGCTCTCCACGATGGATGTCCTCCTCAGGCCGAGGCGGCCAGCGACGTCGCGCACCACCGGCAGTAGGTGCGCGTCTCGATCTCCAGCCTGCAGCTCCGGCAGCAGGCGGTGCCGCACTCCTGGCACACCGTCACCGGGGCCCCGGGATCCGTCCCTTCGCACTCGCACGTCCGCAGCATGGCCGTCTCCTCAGCGCAGGTCGAACGCGCCGGCCGCGCGGACGGCCGTGGCCTCCAGCAACGACTCCGCGCAGCGGCGACAGTAGGTCACCGACTCCAGGGGGACCGCGCAGGCCGGACAGCAGGCCGCCCCGCAGTCGAGACAGGCCAGAGCCGGCGAGCCCGCCGACTCCTGACTTCCGCACGCACATCGGATCCCCATCGACCCCTCCCCACAGCGATGTGTCTTGCGGGGTTCGCCGTACAAGAGGTGTTCCAGCTCAGGTGGACCGGAAATTCCTATTGTCAACCCTTGTGAATGAGACAGAACAGTCTCATAATCTTGGGCGGTTAGGCGCGGATTTTGGTCGATAAAACCTGAAACTACAATGACTTACTGCGACTTTATCTTATGAGACTTTGGAGTCTCATCATGAGACTTAAGGGTCCCATTACGGAACTCATCCGGATCGATCCGATACTTCACCAGGAGCCGGTGGAAGTTGCGTCGTGTAATTCTTGCCAACCGAGCCGCCGCAGAGACATTGCCTCGACTGTCCCGCAGGAACCGCATGACCGCCTGACGCTCGAACTCCCGAACGAGGCGGTCCTTGCCGGCCAGGATGCCCTCCTCGGCTCCGACCGGAAGCGGCCGGACCTCCTGCAGGTGCAGGGGCAGGTGCTCGGGCTCGATGGAGCGCTCGGCGGCCAGGACGACGGCGCGCTCGATGATGTTCTCGAGCTCGCGCAGGTTGCCCGGCCAGGCGTAGCGCTTGAGCAGGTCCAGGGCCTCGGCCGAGATCCGCTCCACCTTCTTGTTCACCTTCGCCTGGGCCTTGCGCAGGAAGTGGTAGGCCAGGACCGGGACGTCCTCCACGCGCTCGCGCAGCGGGGGCAGCGTGATCGTGAAGGCGTTGAACCGGTAGAAGAGGTCTTCCCGGAACTCGCCCCGCTGCATGGCGGCTTCGAGGTCCCGGTTGGTGGCGGCGATGACGCGGACGCGGACGCGGCGGGTGACGACGTCCCCGACCGGCTTGATCTCCCCGGCCTGCAGGACGCGGAGCAGCTTGCCCTGCATCTCGAGCGGCATGTCGCCGATCTCGTCGAGGAAGATGGTCCCGCCGTCCGCCTTCTCGAACAGGCCCACCTTGTCGGTGACCGCGCCGGTGAAGGCCCCGCGCCGGTGCCCGAAGAGCTCGGACTCCATCAGGGACGGGGTAAGCGCCGTGCAGTTGACCGTGAGCAGCGGCTTGTCCCGCAGCGGCGAGTACTTGTGGATGGCCCGAGCCACCAGCTCCTTGCCGGTCCCCGACTCCCCCCGGATCAGCACCGTGGTGGGCGCCGGCGCCACCCTGGCCACCAGGTCGGCGACCTCCCGCATCTTCGGGTTCTGGCCGATGATGAAGTCGCCCTCCTGAGCCGCCAGCTCCCGGACCACCAGGGAGTAGCGGTCCTCGAGCTCCTCCGAGCGCTTGCGCTCGGCCAGCAGGTCCCACATGAAGCGCGCCCCTAGCCCGCCCATCACCTCCGCCGTCGCCGCCTTCAGCTTCAGGATGGCCTCATGGACCTCGGGCCGTCCCGTCACGTCGATGATGAGGTCGGCGCGGGGGTCGGTGACCAGCTCCCGGAACTCCGTGGTCACCGGGATGTTGAAGCGGCGGGCGTACTCGATGCCGGGCGCCCAGGGGTTCAGGTCGGCCACGCCGAGGATCGAGATGGTCGCGTCCCCCACGAACATCTCGAGCAGGGCCCGTCCCCCCTTGCCGGCGCCGACGATGACCACCCTCGTCACGGTCTAGAACATACCACCCCGGCCCGTGGGCGGCGGCCGGGCTCAGAAGGGCTGGGGCGCGCGGTGCAGCTCGGCGATGTTCTCGAAGCGCGCGTACTGGGGCAGGAAGACGACCTTCACGGTGCCGACCGGGCCATTGCGCTGCTTGCCGATGATGACCTCGGCGATGTTGGCCTCGTCGGGGGCCAGGTCCTCCTTGTACACGCTGGGCCGGTAGAGGAACAGGATCAGGTCGGCGTCCTGCTCGAGCGCCCCCGACTCGCGGAGGTCGCTCAGCTGGGGCCGGAAGTCGCGGGTGGCGCGGGACTCCACCGCCCGCGACAGCTGGCTGAGCGCCACCACGGGGACGTTGAGCTCCTTGGCCAGCGCCTTGAGAGACCGGGAGATCTCCGAGATCTCCTGCTGCCGGCTCTCCGGGGCCCCGCGGCCCCGCATCAGCTGCAGGTAGTCGATGACCAGCAGGTCCAGGCCGTGCTCGGCCTTCATGCGGCGCGCCTTGGCCCTCGCCTCCAGCACCGAGAGGCCCGGGGAGTCGTCGATGTAGATGGCGGCCTCGCTCAGGCGCCCGGCGGCGGCGGTGAGCCGGTGCCAGTCGGCGGCGCTCAGGCGCCCGGTCCGCACCGCCTGGGAATCCACCTTCGCCTCCGAGCAGAGCATGCGCTGCACGAGCTGCGCGGCCGACATCTCCAGGCTGAGGATCAGCACCCGGCCCCGCAGGTGCACGCCGACGTACTGGGCGATGTTGAGCGCGAATGCGGTTTTGCCCATGCTCGGACGGCCGGCGATGATGATGAAGTCCGACGGCTGGAGCCCCGAGGTCTCCTGGTCGAGCTTCTCGAAGCCGGTCGCCACCCCGGTGACGTGCTCCTTGCGCTGGTAGAGCTGCTCGATGTACTCGAACGTGTTCTTGAGGATCTTGCCGACGGGCAGGGCCGAGCCCTCCAGCCGGCGCTCCGCCAGCCCGAAGATCCTCCGCTCCGCTTCGTCGACCAGGTTCTGCACGTCGTCCTTGGCGTCCAGGGCCTGGGCGATGATCTGGCTGGAGGTCTGGATGAGCTCGCGCAGCACCGCCTGGTCGCGGACGATGGCGGCATAGGCGCCCAGGTGGGGCGCGATGGACCCCTCCTCGGCCAGCCGGGCCAGCGTGGGCGGGCCTCCGACGAATTCCAGCTGGTCGGTGCGGCGCAGCTCCTCGGCCAGCGTGATCAGGTCCACCGGCTCGCCCCGGTCGAAGAGCCGGAGCATGGCCTGGAAGACCACCCGGTGGGCCTCGGTGTAGAAATCCGAGGGGCGCAGGACCTCGATGACGCGGGGCAGGGCCTCGCGGCCCTCCATGAGCACCGCCCCGAGCACCGCCCGCTCGGCGTCCAGGTTGTGGGGCGGGATCCTGGACGGGATCTCGGTCAAGGCCGCCGTCAGGCGCGGACGACGTTCACGCGAAGGTGCGCGGTGACCTCGGGGTGGAGCCGGATCGGCACCCGCGTCTCACCCAGGGCCTTGATCGGCTCCTCGAGCAGGATGCGCCGCCGCTCGACCTTGATGCCCTGACTCTCCAGGAAATCGGCGAGGTCCTGGGCGGTGACCGAGCCGAAGAGCTTACCCTCCTCCGAGGCCTGCCGGCCGGGCTCGCAAACCAGCGCTTCGATGCGCGTCCGGACCGCCTCGGCGTCGGCCCGCAGGCGCGCCGCCTTGGCCTCTTGCTGCCGCTTGAGGTGCTCCAGGTTGTTGAGGTTCCCGGCGGTGGCGGTGAGGGCCAGCTTCCGGGGGATCAGGTAGTTGCGGGCGTAACCGTCGGCGACATCGCGGACCTCCCCGCGGCGGCCGACCTTGGGCACGTCGTCGAGCAGGATCACCTTCATGGCGGCGGCGTCAGTCCGTGACCACGTAGGGCAGCAACGCGACCGTCCGGGCCCGCTTGATGGCGTGCGTGAGCTGGCGCTGGTGCCGGGCGCAGCTGCCCGAGATGCGCCGGGGAATGATCTTTCCCCGCTCGGTGATCAGCGTCTTCAGGCGGCGGACATCCTTGTAATCCACCACGTCGACCCGGTCTGCACAGAACTTGCAGACCTTCCGGCGGCCGAACCGCCGGCGCTTGACGGCTTTCTGGGGCGTGGGAATGGCCAAACCTCCTCTGTCGTCGGGTTCAGAACGGGACGTCGTCCTCGGCGGGCGGCGCGTCGTCGGCGAAGGCCGGGGCAGCCGGCACCGCGGCGGCGGCCGCCGCCTTGGTGCGGCTCATGAACTGCACCCGCTCGGCGACGACCTCGGTCACCGTCCGCTTCTGGCCGTCCTTGCCCTCCCAGTCCCGCGTCTGCAGCCGTCCCTCCACGAAGATCTGGCTGCCCTTGTCGAGATACTCCCCGCAACTCTCGGCCTGCTTCCCCCAGACGACGACGGTCAGGAAGCACGTCTCCTCCCGCCGCTCTCCGCTCTGGGTGGCGTACTGCCGGTTGACGGCCAGCCGGAGATCCGCCACGGCGGTCCCGCTGGGGGTATAGCGCAGCTCGGGCGGGCGAGTCAGGTTGCCGATCAGCAAGACCTTGTTGAGGCTGGCCATCAGCTGACCTCCTCCAGCACTTCGGGCGGTTGCGGCTCGGCCGGCGGCGCCGGTCGGGACGCCCGCACCTTCTTCCGCACCGGCACCCGTGTGGAGAGGAACCGGAGAACGCCCTCGTTCAGGCGCAGCTGCCGCTCGAACTCCTTGATGGTGGCGGGTTCAGCACGGACTTCGAAGACGGCGTAAATGCCTTCCCGCTGCTTCTTGATCTCGTAGGCCAGCCGGCGCCGGCCCCAGTTGTCGGTCCGGATCACCTCGGCTCCGAGCGCGGCCAACTGCTCGCCGAGCTGCGCGAGCAGCGCCGCCGCCTCCTCGTCGGTGGCTCGCGGGTCGAGGATGACGAGTATCTCGTAAGGCCGCAGTGCGTTCACCCCCTTCAAAAGCGCCTTAGGCTATCAGACATCTTCCGGACCGGCAAGGTCAACGCCCGAAAAACGATACGGCCCGGGTCGGTCACCCGACCCGGGCCGCTCCACGGGACGCCCTCCGGGGTCTAGTACATATCCCCGTGCGGCATCGAGGGCGTCTTCTTCTCCTCCTCCGGGATGTCGGTGATCAGGGCCTCGGTCGTCAGCAGCAGCGAGGCGATCGACGCCGCGTTCTGCAGGGCCACGCGCTCGACCTTGGTCGGGTCGATGATGCCGGCCTGGAACATGTCGACGTACTGCAGGGTCTCGGCGTCGAAGCCGCGGCTCGGCACGCTGTCGGCCTTGACCTTCTCGACCACCACGCTCCCCTCGAGGCCGGCGTTCTCGACGATCTGGCGGATCGGCTCCTCCAGCGCCCGCTTGACGATCTGGGCGCCCACCTTCTCGTCGCCCTCGAGCTTGAGCGCGTCGATAGCCTTGGCCGCCCGCAGCAGCGCGACGCCGCCACCGGGCACGATGCCCTCCTCCACGGCCGCCCGGGTCGCGTTGAGCGAGTCCTCCACCCGGGCCTTCTTCTCCTTCATGGCCGTCTCGGTCGGCGCGCCGACCTTGATCACCGCCACGCCACCGGCCAGCTTGGCCAGCCGCTCCTGCAGCTTCTCGCGGTCGTAATCGCTGGTGGTCTCCTCGATCTGGGTCCGGATCTGCTTGATGCGGCCCTCGATGGCCGACTGCTTGCCGGCCCCCTCGACGATGGTGGTGTTGTCTTTGTCGACCACGACCTTCTTGGCCCGGCCGAGGTCGTCGAGCTTGATGTTCTCCAGCTTGATGCCGAGGTCCTCGGTGATGGCCTTGCCGCCGGTCAGGATGGCGATGTCCTCCAGCATGGCCTTGCGGCGGTCACCGAAGCCGGGCGCCTTGACCGCGCAGCACTGCAGCGTGCCGCGGAGCTTGTTCACCACCAGCGTGGCCAGGGCCTCGCCCTCCACGTCCTCGGCGATGATGAGCAGCGGCCGGCCGGCCCGCGCCACCTGCTCGAGCAGCGGCAGCATGTCCTTCATCACGCTGATCTTCTTCTCGTGGATGAGGATCAGCGCGTCCTCCAGCACGCACTCCATGCGCTCGGGGTCGGTGACGAAGTAGGGCGAGAGGTAGCCCCGGTCGAACTGCATGCCCTCGACCACGTCGAGCACGGTCTCGGCCGACTTGGACTCCTCCACGGTGATGACACCGTCCTTGCCGACCTTCTCCATCGCCTCGGCGATCAGATTCCCGATCGTCTTGTCGTTGTTGGCGGCGATGGTGGCGACCTGCGCGATCTCCTTCTTGTCCTTGGTCGACTTCGAGAGCTTCTTCAGCTCCTCGACCACGGCGTCGACGGCCTGCTCGATCCCCCGCTTGAGCCCCATCGGGTTGGCGCCGGCGGTGACGTTCTTCAGGCCCTCCCGGAAGATCGCCTGGGCCAGGACGGTCGCGGTCGTCGTGCCGTCACCGGCCACGTCCGAGGTCTTGGAAGCGACCTCCTTGAGCATCTGGGCCCCCATGTCCTCGTAGGGGTCCTTGAGCTCGATCTCCTTGGCGACGGTCACACCGTCCTTGGTGATGGTCGGGCTGCCGAACTTCTTGTCGATGACCACGTTGCGGCCCTTGGGCCCCAGCGTCGCCTTCACGGCCTCGGCCATGATATTGACCCCCCGGAGCAGGGCCGTCCGGGCCTCCTCGTCGAACTTCAGCTGCTTCGGCATCGGTCGCGTCCCTCCTTGGCGCTACGCGGTGCGGTGCTTACTCGAGAATGGCGAGGACGTCCTCCTCGCGCAGGATCAGGTATTCCTTGTCGTCGATCTTCACTTCGGAGCCGGAGTACTTGCCGAACAGGATCCGGTCGCCGGCCTTGACGTCGAGCGGGATCTTCTTGCCGTCCTCGGTCACCTTGCCGTTGCCCACGGCGATGACCTTGCCTTCCTGCGGCTTCTCCTTGGCGGTGTCGGGGATGATGATCCCGCCCCGACGGACCTCCTGCTCCTCGAGGCGCTCCACGAGGATGCGGTCGTGCAGCGGACGAATCTTCATAGACGGCTGCCCTCCTTGCTCTGTGGCTGCGGGGTTACCCTACGCCTCATCTGAGGTGTTAGCACTCGTCTAAGGTATTAGCACTCGACGAAAGCGAGTGCTAATATAGCGGCGCCTCAGGGGTAGGTCAAGTCCCCTTTTCGGGGGTGCGAAATGGCAAAAAGTGTCCTGATTTCAAATGTTTTGCCCTCAGAGGCGAGAGCGCTGGTCCCGGGGGACTGGTCGGTCGACTACCACGACAGCGACCTGCCTCTGCCGAAAGCGGAGCTCATCCGCCGGCTCGCCGGCAGGGACGGCCTGATCTGCCAGATCATCACGACGGTGGACGAGGAGGTCCTGGCCAGCACCCCGACCCTCAAGGTCGTCGCCAACGTGGCGGTGGGATACAACAACATCGACGTGGCGGCCGCCCGGCGCCGGGGGATCGTGGTGACCAACACCCCCGACGTCCTGACCGAAACCACCGCCGATTTCGCCTGGGCCCTGCTGATGGCCGTCGCCCGCCGGGTGGTGGAAGCCGACCACTATGCGCGCTCCGGCCAGTGGAAGGCCTGGAAGTGGGACTTGCTGTGGGGCGCCGACGTCCACGGCAAGACGCTCGGCATCGTGGGTTTCGGCCGGATCGGCCGGGCGGTGGCCCGCCGCGCCGGCGGCTTCAACATGCGGGTGCTCTACGCCGATGCGGTCCGGTGCTCGCCCGAGCTCGAGCGGGAGCTGCGGGCGGAGTTCGTGCCGCTCGAGCGCCTTCTGGCCGAATCCGACTTCGTCAGCCTGCACACGCCGCTGCTGCCCGAGACCCGCCATCTGATCGACGAGGCGGCCCTGCGCCGGATGAAGCGGACTGCGATCCTGGTCAATGCCGCCCGGGGCCCGATCGTGGACGAGGCCGCGCTCGTGCGCGCCCTGACCGAGGGGTGGATCGCGGGAGCCGGCCTCGACGTCTTCGAGGACGAGCCCAAGATCCACCCCGGCCTCCTGCCGCTCCGCAATGTCGTCCTGGCCCCCCACATCGCCAGCGCGTCCCGGGAGACCCGCCTGGCCATGGCCGAGCTGGCGGTCCGCAACTGTGTCGCGGTCCTGGAGGGCAGGCCGCCCATCACCCCGGTCAGTTGAGCCGGGCGGCCGGCGGTCCGGCCGCCCGGCCGCGCCGGGCCCGCCCAGCGCCGGGCAGCCCTTAGAATGAGCCGTCGTGGCCCTCGTCACGCTCAGCCAGGTCACCAAGCGCTTCCGCGCCGACGCCGCGCCGGCGGTCGACCGCCTGAGCCTCACCGTCGAGCCGGGCCAGATCCTCGCCCTCCTGGGCCCGTCGGGGTGCGGCAAGACGACGACACTCCGGCTGATCGCCGGCTTCGAGACCCTCGACGAGGGGACCATCACCATCGCCGGCCGCGTGGTGGCGGACGCCGGCCGCCGCCTCTCGATCCCGCCGGAAGAGCGCGGCGTCGGCATCGTGTTCCAGGACTACGCGCTGTTCCCCCACCTCACCGTGGCCGACAACGTCGGCTTCGGCCTCGCCGGCCGCCCCCGATCCGAGCGCCGGGCGCGGGTGCAGGCGGTGCTCGACCTGGTGGGGCTGGCGGAGTTCGCGGACCGCTACCCCCACGAGCTTTCCGGCGGGCAGCAGCAGCGCGTGGCCGTGGCACGCGCGCTGGCCCCCTCGCCAGCCGTCGTGCTGCTCGACGAGCCGTTCTCGAACCTGGACGCCGACCTCCGCGCCCAGATGCGTGACGAGGTGGAGAAGGTGCTGCGGGGCACGGGCACGACGGCGATCTTCGTGACCCACGACCAGGAGGAAGCCTTCACGATCGCCGACCTGGTCGGCGTCCTGCATGCCGGCCGGCTCGAGCAGCTGGCGCCGCCCGAGACCGTCTACCACGAGCCCGCCACGCCGTTCGTGGCCGAGTTCGTCGGCGCGGCCGACTTCATCCCCGGCCTGGTGACGACCGAAGGCATCGTCACCGAGCTCGGAGTCTTCGGCAACGTCGAGGGGCGGGAGCTCGGCGAGAAGGTCCGGGTCATGATCCGGCCCGACGACGTGACATTCGTACCGGCGCCGGACGGCGAGGCGGTGATCGTCCGCCGGTACTTCCGCGGGTCCGAGAACCTCTACTGTCTGGCCCTACCCTCCGGTCACCGCGTGCACTCCTCGCAGCCCTCGGCGGCCGTCTTCGCGACCGGTCTTCGGGTGCGGCCCGAGGCCCACGTCCTGCACGTCGTGACCTTCCCCAGCGACTGAGCCTGACCGGGCCAGGCCCGAAGCTTTCCGGGGACCCGCGGCGGTCCCCCCTCGAGCTCCCCTGGTTCATCGTCCCCCGGTGCACCCAGGGCATCGTCCGTCTCGAGGGGGGACCCGCGGCGGTCCCCCCTCGAGCTCCCCTGGGAGGCGCGGCGTTCCAGGCGGGCCAGGCGATGGGCCAGGTCGTGCAGGGCGCGGGCCGGAACGCCCGCGGCCTCCGCCAGCCGCCGGGCCTCACGGACGAGGGCGAGCGCGGTGGCGAAATCGCGCCGCCGATGCTCGTGATACTTGGCCAGCTCCTCCCACGGCGTGGGATCGAACCACGTCGCCGACCGCGCGGCCTCCCACAGCTCGCAGGCCGCCTCCCAGCGCGCGCGTCGCTTCTCCCAGCGCGCCAGTCGCAGGCGCACGCGGTGGCCTTCCCCGCCGTCGAGTCCGGCCGCCAGCGCGCGGCGGTAGCACTCGGCGGCGCGCTCCGGGTCGGTCCGCTCCCAGAGCCGGCCGAGGCCGGCCACCTCCGCCGGGGTCAGGGCCGCGCCCGGCTCCAGCGCGCGGGCGAACCAGCCGAGCAGGCCGGCCAGCGACAGGACGTCGTCGCGGTTGTGGGCGAACACCCGCGCCAGCGGGGCGGCCCGCCGGTAGCGCAGGAAGTCGAAGTAGAGCGCCGGGATCAGCGAGCCCGGCACGTCATCCTCGCGCCGCAACCCCAGCACCTCGCGCTCCAGCGTGGTCAGCCGGCAGTCCTCGATCGATGTCCCCCACACCCGGCGGGCCGGTCGCAGGAGGTCCAGGTGCGGCAGCGCACCGGGCCACCGGCGGCGGGCCAGCACGAAACGGGTCTCGAGCAGCGGCACGTCGAAGCCGCCCCCGTTGAAGGTCACCAGCGCGCCGGCACGGGCCAGCAGCGGGTCGAGCGCGGCCAGCAGGGCCGGCTCCTCGTCGAAGTCCCGCATGAAGTACTGCTCCAGGACGAAGCGCCGGCCGTCGACGAACCCGGCCCCGACGAGGAAGGCGTACGTCCCGGTGCCGCCCGCCAGCCCGGTCGTCTCGGTGTCCAGGAACAGGAGCGCATCCGGCTCCACGGGGTCGGATCCGGAACGAGTCAGAGCGGCGAGCACGTCGGATGCCGCGGCCAGCGCGTCGCCGAGGACGAAACGCCCGTGCCGGTGGTCGAGCGGGTACTCGCGGCGGACGAGCACCAGCGGCCCGGCGACGGTCTCCACGACCCGGCCGCCCACGAGCCGCTCGACAGGTTCGGGTGCCGGCCGAGTCGGACGGGCCGCCTCGATCCGCCGGATGATGCGCCGGAGCTCGTCCAGGGTGGCCGAGCCCGCCGGCCGGGCCGGGGCGAAGCCGTCAGCGGGCGAGTTCACCGAGCAGCGCGCCGGCGATGAGCTTGGCGCGGCGACCTACCTCGTTCACCGGCCCCACGCACGAGGGGCAGCCGAACCGGCAAGGACAGGCCTCGAGGGTTTCCCGGCCGCGGGCGAGGAGCGACGGCAGGACTTCGAACACGCGCTCGGCCAGGCCGATCCCCCCGGCGTGCGCGTCGTAGAGGTAGAGCGTGGGGTTGAAGCGCTCGGCCTCGAGCAGCCCCCGCCGCGCGGACTCCCGGGTGGCGACCACGCCGGGCTGGGCCGGGCTGGCGTCCCCCAGCCACGAGCCCACGTCGCGGACGTCGCAGAGGAGGAAGATCGGCGCCAGGTGGTGCAGCAGGTAGCCGACGGCACGGAGGCCGTCGAGCAGCTCCTCCCGCGAGCGGCTGACCCGGGCCAGGACGTCGGAGCTCACGGTGAGCCAGGCGGCCGTCGTCTGCATCTCCTGCTGGGGCAGTTCCACCTCGCCCGAGCCCACGTTCTCGAGCGTGCCCATCTTGATCTTCTTGAATCCCACCACCTTCTCGGCCACCAGCACCTCGCCGTGCTCGGCCAGCCAGGCGGCGTGCTCGCGCTCGGCGAGCCGGCGGAGGATCCACACGCCCTTGGCGCTCACCGCCTCGGTGAAGTAGTCCACCTCCACACGCTTGACGTAGGCGACCTTCTCCTCGTCCTCCCGCCAGTGCAGCGTCTGCACCTCGTAGGGAACGCTCTCCACCAGGTAGATCGCCTTGGGATAGATCGTGGCGAAGGCGCTGGACCAGTCGACCTCGGCGATGACCTGGCGCCGCCGGGTCTGCTTCTCGTCGCGGGCGGTGGTGTCGATGACCAGGAAGTTGTCGGTCGTCACCGTGCGGAGGGAGATGTGGTCGGCCGGATAGGTCTCCGAGGCCCAGTGCCAGCGCCCGCCCGCCTGGTGCAGCAGCCCCTCGTCCTCGAGGGCGGCCAGGTAACGACGCACGTCGACGTCCCCGAACCGCTCGTCGGCGCCGAACGGCAGCTCGAACGCCGCGCACTTCAGGTGATTGACCAGGATGAACGGATTGTCGGGATTGATCCGCGCCTGCTCGGGCGGCGTGCCGAAGAGATAGTCGGGATGGCTCACCATGAACTGGTCGAGGGGGGCGCTGGTGGCGACCAGGATGGCGGCCGACGGCTCCGCGCGCCGGCCGGCCCGGCCGGCCTGCTGCCAGAGCGAGGCGATCGTGCCCGGATAGCCGGCCAGCACCGCCACGTCGAGGTGGCCGATGTCCACGCCCAGTTCCAGCGCGTTGGTGGAGACGACGCCCCGGACGTCGCCCGCCCGCAACCCCTGCTCGACCGCCCGGCGACGGCTCGGCAGGTAGCCGCCCCGGTATCCACGGACGATGCCGGCGTCCCCCGTCTTGTCGGCGACCCCGGCCTTGATCGTGCCCAGCAGGACCTCGGTGGACAGCCGGCTCTGGGCGAAGACGATGGTCGGGATCCGCTCGCGCAGGAAACGGACGGCCAGGCGCGCCGCCTCGGCCAGATAGGGCGCGCGCACGCCCAGCTCGGCGTTGACCACCGGGGGGTTGTAGCAGAGGAACAGCTTGTCGCCGGCCGGGGCGCCGTTGTCGGCCACCTCGGCCACGCGCTCGCCCACCAGGCGCTCGGCCAGCTCCCGCGGGTTGGCGATGGTGGCCGAGGCCATCAGGAACTGGGGATGGCTGCCGTAGTGGCGGCAGAGCCGCCGCAGGCGGCGGAGCACGTTGGCGACGTGGCTGCCGAACACGCCCCGGTAGGCGTGCAGCTCGTCGATCACCACGTAGCGGAGGTTCTGGAACAGCGCCGCCCACTTGGTGTGGTGGGGCAGGATCCCCGAGTGAAGCATGTCGGGGTTGGTGAGGACGCAGTTGGCCCTTGCCCGGACGGCCCGCCGGGCGTCCTGAGGCGTGTCGCCGTCGTAGGTGAACATGCGCAGCGCCGGCAGCCGCCGGCCGAGCTCTTCCAGCTCCGCCAGCTGGTCCTGGGCCAGCGCCTTGGTCGGGAACAGGTAGAGGACGCGGGCGTCCGGTTGATGGAGCAACGCCTGCAGGACGGGAAGGTTGTAGGCGAGGGTCTTCCCCGAGGCCGTCGGGGTCACGATCACCACGTGCTCGCCCTTGGCGGCCAGCTCCCAGGCCAGCGCCTGGTGCGAGTAGAGCTGCTCGATGCCCCGGTCGCGCAGGGCCTCGGCCAGCCGCGGGTCGAGCGACGAGGGAAAGGGCGTCAGGACGGGCGCACGGGCGGGAATCCGGCGGACGGCGGTGATGCAGGGCCCGGTGGACGGCGACGTGAGGAGATCGTCGAGGATCTCGCCGAGCACGGCGGCACTGTATCATAGCCCCCCCATGCGGCCCTCGCACTGGGCGCCGCCCGTGCTCTGGATGGCGGTGATCCTGGCGCTGTCGACCGAGGCCGGGGGCGCTCCGCAGACCGGCCGGGTGCTCCTGCCGATCCTGGCGACGCTCCTGCCCGGGGCCAGCCCGCTGCAGCTCGAGGCCATCCACGGGTGGCTGCGCAAGGGCGCTCACGTCGCCGAGTACGCGGTGCTGGGCGCGCTCTGGTTCCGCGCGCTGGCCGGGGCCGGTTGGCGGCGGCGGCCGGCCGCGTTTGTGGCGCTGGCGCTCGGCCTGGCCTGGGCGATCGTGGACGAGGCGATCCAGGCGCGGATGGGCTCGCGCACCGGACACCCGGCCGACGTGGTCCTCGACGCCACCGGCGCGCTGGCCGCGGTGACGGCGGCGGTCGCGGGATGGCGGCGCTGCCTGGATGCCCTGGCCGACGGCCTGCTCCTCGTCGCCGCCGTCGGTGGGCTGCTGTTTCTCGGAGTGAATCTCTGGCTCGACGTGCCCTCCGGCTGGCTCTGGCTGACCACCCCGGCGGCGCTCCTGGCCTGGATCCTGCGGCGCCTGGCCCGGCCCCGGCCGCCGGTCGCCGCTGGCCGGGTCAGATCTTGAGCCGGGGGTCGAGCGTGTCGCGGAGGCCGTCGCCCAGGAGGTTGATGCCGAGGACGGCGAGCAGGATGGCCAGCCCCGGGAAGGTGGCCAGCCACCAGGCGGTGGAGATGTAGACGCGGCCGTCGGCCAGCATGCCGCCCCAGGTCGGCGTCGGCGGCTGCACGCCCAGCCCGAGGAAGGACAGCGCCGACTCGATCACGATCACCCGGGCCATGTCCAGAGTGGCGACCACGAGCCACGGCGTGAACACGTTGGGCAGGATGTGCCGGATGAGGACTCGGCCGTCCTGCACGCCCAGAGCCCGGGCGGCCTGCACGAACTCCTGCTCGCGCAGCGACAGCACCGCCCCCCGCACCACGCGCGCGTAGATCACCCAGCTCGAGACGCCGATGACGACGATGATGACCGGCAGGCTTGGCCCCAGCACGCCGATGACGGCGATGGCCAGCAGGATGAAGGGAAACGCCAGCTGGACGTCGCCCAGCCGCATCAGCACGTCGTCCACGCGGCCGCCGTAATAGCCCGACAGCAGGCCGGCGACCAGGCCCAGCACGCCCGAGATGAGCACGGCCGCCGCGCCGACCATCAGCGCCGGCCGCGCCCCGTGGAGCACGCGGGAGAACAGGTCGCGGCCCAGGTGATCGGTGCCCAGCAGGTGGAGGCGGCCGGCGCCGTCCCGCCACCCCGGGGGCTTCAGGCGGTTCTCCAGGTCCTGTTCGATGGGATCGAGGGGCGCCAGGAGCGGCGCGGCGGCCGCCACCAGTCCCACCACCGCGAACACCACCGCCCCGAACAGCGCCGTGCGCCGGCGGGACAGCCGCCGGGCGAAGCCGAGCCACTCGCGGACCAGGGGCGAGGCGGCCGGCAGCGGGAGGACGGCGGTCTCGGCGGCGCGGTTCACCGCAGCCGGATCCGGGGGTCGAGGTAGGTGTAGACCACGTCGACCACGAGGTTCACCAGCACGAACGTCGACGCGAGCAGGAACACGGCCGCCTGCACGACCGGGTAATCCCGGTTGTAGATGGCCTGCACGCTAAGGCGGCCGACGCCGGGCCAGGCGAAGATCGTCTCGGTGATGACCGAGCCGCCCAGCAGCGTCCCGAGCTCGATCCCGACGATGGTCACGATGGGGATGGCGGCGTTCTTCAGCGCGTGCTTCCAGACGACCGGGGGGTTGCCGACCCCCTTGGCCCGGGCGGTGCGGATGTAGTCCTGATTGAGGACGTCGAGCATGCCCGACCGCGTGAGACGCGTGATCCGGGCGGTGGTGAAGAGCCCCAGGGTGAGGGCCGGCATGATCAGGTGCTCCAGGCTGCCCCGGCCCGAGGACGGCAGCAGGTTCAGGTTCACCGAGAAGATGAGGATCAGCATGATGCCGAGCCAGAACGTCGGCATCGACTGGCCGAACAGCGCCACCACGGTGGCGAAATAGTCGACCGGCGTGTTGCGTCGCACCGCCGACACGATGCCGGCCGGGATGGCCAGGCACAGCGCGATCAGCAGCGCGGCGCCGGCCAGCTCGAACGTGGCCGGCATCCGCTCCAAGACCAGGGCGAACGCCGGCTCCCCGTGGCGGATCGAGTTCCCGAAGTCTCCCTGCAGGGCTCCCCGCAGGAACCGGCCGTACTGGACGAGGAACGGGTCGTCGAAGCCCATCGTCTGGCGGAAGCGCCGGATGTCTTCGGCGCTGGCCTCCGGCGGCAGCAGGACGGCGGCCGGGTCGCCGGTGAGGTGCAGGATCAGGAAGACGACGAACGAAACGCCGAGCAGGACCAGCAACGACTGGAGCAGCCGGCGGATCAGGTAGACCCTCATGCCGGCTGCGGTCCCGGCCTACGCTCCCGCGGCGGCCCGTTCCAGCCGCGCCACCGCCTCGATGTGCGGCGTCTGGGGAAACATGTCCACCGGCTGGACCCAGTCCAGGCGGTAGCCGCGGCGCAGCAGCTCCCCCGCGTCCCGGGCCAGGGTCGCCGGGTTGCAGGAGACGTAGACGATGCGCGGCGGCGCCAGCGCCACCAGGGCGGCGAGCGCCTTGGGATGGAACCCGGCCCGCGGCGGGTCGGCCACGACGACGTCGGCCCGGACGCCCTGGGCGATGAGCGCCGGCAGGACGTGCCGCACCTCTCCGGCCAGAAAGGTGCAGTTCGTGATGCCGTTGATCCGGGCGTTCCGGACGGCGTCGGCCACGGCCGCCGCCGCCACCTCGATGCCCCAGACCCGCCGGCAGCGTCCGGCCAGCAGCAGGCTGATGGCACCCGTCCCCGAGTAGAGGTCGACCAGCGTCTCCTCACCGGACAGCGCACAGGCCTCCAGCACCACGCCGAACAGGCGCTCGGCCTGCACCGTGTTCGTCTGGAAAAAGGAGTTCGCCGACACCTGGAAGACGCGGTCGCCCAGGCGCTCGGTGATGTGGTCGCGGCCGACCAGCACGTGCTCCTCGGTCCCGACCGCCACCGCCGCCTTCTTGGCGTTGACGTTGAGCACCACACTGCTCGTCGCCGGCACGTCCCGCCGCAGCGCCTCCGCCACCGGCTGCAGGCGCTCGACGTCGGGGGCCGCCGCCACGATGTTGACCATGGCGTCTCCGGTGCGCCGGCCCTCGCGCAGGGTGACGAAGCGCAGGAGGCCCTGGCCGCGGTCGGCGTCGTAGACCGGCAGGTCGCGGGCTCGCACCTGCTCGCGGACGACGCCCAGCAGGCGGTTCATCGTCTCCGACTGGAGCAGGCAGCGCTCGATGTCGAGCACGCGATCATACCGCTCGGCTTCGTGGAGGCCGATGACCGGCGCGCCGCCCGCCCCGGCCACGGTGAACTCCATCTTGTTGCGGTAGCCGTACGGCTCGGGCGCCGGCAGGATCGGACGCAGGACGAAGCCGCGGGCGGCGCCCAGGCGCTCCAGGCACTCGCGGACCTGTCGCTCCTTGAAAGCGAGCTGGGCCGCATAGTCCAGATGCTGGAGCCGGCAGCCCCCGCACCGGCCGAAGTAGGGGCAGGGCGCGTCGACACGCCGTGGCGAGGGAGCGTCGACGGCCTCGATCACCGCCCGGCCGTAGCGGGCCCGCGTCTCGACGACCCGGACCCGCAGCCGGTCTCCGGGCAACCCTCCCGGCACGAACAGCACGTAGCCGTCGGCCCGTCCGACCCCCTCGCCGCCGAAGGCGAGGTCCTCGATGGCGAGCTCGACGACGTCGCCGCGACGCGGTTTTGCCATGAGCCAGGCCACTATAAAGGGGGGTGCGAGAGCAGTCAATTTGCCGACGGCCGGGAAGGCTGGCTCCGGCGTGCGCGCGGCGATATGATACCGAGCTGTGACGCCTCGACCGCCGCGCGCGGTGTCCGAGCTGCTGCTGCATGCCGTCCCGGAGCTCCGTGACCGCCTGATCGAGGACGGCGTGCGCCGCGCGTGGCCAGCGCTGGTCGGCCCCGACTTGGCCCGGCGCTCGCGTCCGCTGCGGCTCCACGGCACCACGCTCGAGGTCGGCGTGGACAATTCGCCGTGGCTGTCCGAGCTGACGCTGCGGGCGGCGGACCTCGTCGGCCGGGTCCGGTCACGGTTTGCGGCGGTCACCGCGCTCCGCTTCGTGCTGGCCCCCGCGGATCCGGCGGCGGCCCGGGCCGAGCCCCGCTCGCGGCCCCGGCGGCGTCCGCTCCAGGCCGACGAGTTCCGGGAGATCGACGCCTCGGTGGCCGCCATCGCCGACGACTCGCTGCGGGCCGCCGCGCGCCGGCTGCTCGTGACCGCCCGCAGCACCGTGGTCGCCCTGAGCGCCGCCGTGCTCGCGCTCGGTTGCGCCGGCCACCGGACGGTCACCGCCACCGCGGTGGAGGGGCCCCGGCCGGCGGCGCGGCCGACCGCCCCCAGCCAGACCGCCGAGGCCTACTACCACTACAGCGTGGCCCAGCTCCACGCCCAGGCGGGTCGCTTCCGGGAAGCGGTGGCGGCGATCGAGGAGGCCATCAAGCGAGACCCCGACTCGGCGTTCCTCTGGCGGGAGCTGGCGCAGTGGCA
>DATLZL010000486.1:0-2785 GCA_035574035.1 Binatia bacterium
GCCAGGCCGAGCCCCCGCGCGACCGCGGCCATCTTTGCGAAAACGTCCACGAGGCGTCCCGCCGTGTCGATCGCGTCACCGCCGGCCGTCGCCGGCTGACCTGGAACGGGCGGACTCTGGGCGTACGGCCCCGGACCCGGCGAACCCTGAGCGTGTGGGGACGGCCCGGGCGAGTAGGATCCCGGAGGGTGTTGACCCTGACCCCACGAATCCTGCGGCCCCTGGCCGGGATAGGCGGCCGGACCCTGCGGGGCAGAACCCGGCACCGGTGGATAGGGACCGGCGCCCGGCGCAGGGGCGGCGGGAGGGTACTGGCCGTAGGCGGACGGTCCCAAGCCGGGAGACACCGAGACACCCTGTCCGGGCGGGAACTGGCCCGGGACACCTGTCCACGGCCCGGCCGGACCGCGGCCGCTGCTTCCCCGGCTTCCCGGGTCCCCTGGGTTCCCGGCCACCTGCAGCGCTTCGGTCAGTCGCGCGATCTCCTGATCCGCGGCGACCGTGTCGCATCGCCCTGCTTGGACCATCGCCGCGCGCGTGGCCAGGGCCCACTGGAGTCGGTCGGCGAGGCCGCGGAGCGGGGGCGGCAGCGACGTGGCCTGCAGCTGCTCCACCGTCTGCTGAAGCTGCTGGTACCCTTGCGGATCCGGCGCCGGGCAGCTCACCGCGACGTCGCCTTCGCGGACCCGGCTGCCCTGGTCGGGGGCGACCAGCGCCCGCGCATCGCGGACGCTCGTCACGACGCCGTACCCCGTTACGCCGCGTCCCGCCGCCGGACGCACGAACTCGAGCCGGGCGCCCGGCTCGAGCCGGCCCAGCGCGCCGGCGTCCACGACGACCCCCTCGGGGCGCACCATTAGGACCACACCCTCCTGCGCCCAGGCCGCCGTCGCCCCGAGCCCCACCAGCAGAGCCCCCACCAGCATCATGCGGCTCATGGTCGCCTCCCTTCGCCTCGCCCGGTCGTTCGCCTCGACCACTCGGAGCGTGCCGCCCGTGAAGGAGCCGTCCTCGCGTCGCTCCTAGCGCGGCGGATCCTGTGAGCGCCGGAGCATGACGTCGGTCAAGGTTCTCCCGTCCGCGGCCGTGCGCAGGTAGCGCAGCCTGTGGACGGTAGGGGTCACGGTCGCGTCGCACTGAATGAACACCTGCAGGCTTACGCCGTTTGACAGCGACATCGTGTAGACGTTCAGCAGTCGGCCGAGGACGCCAGGCTCTTGGAGCGCCCGCCGGGGTGGGTCCCCCACAATGCCACGCCGCGCCAGCGGGTCGAAGGAAGCCGGAGGCTCCCCGGTGAGCCCCGAGGGCGGCGGCGCCGCGGACGGAGCCTGCTGCGCGAGGACGCCGACGCCGCCCTGGCGGTCCGCGGGCGACATGAAGTAGATCGCCTTGTCGTAGGGCCAGCCCCGCTTGAGGGCGAAGGCCTGTCCCTCCCCGCTCGCCGTGACGTCCGCTCGCCGTCCGGTGACGGCGACCCGCTCGAGGGTGCTGACCTGATACACCAGCCCGCCGGGCGCGGTCGGCCGCAGTCGCACCACGATCCGGTCTCGGTCCGTCATGCCGACGTCCCCCCAGATCCCTCCCAGAGACGCCGGCGCGCTCGGGGCGGCCGAGTAGAACATCGGGGTGCAGGGAGCCTGGGACGCGAAGTCCGGATACGGTGGCTGGTCCTCGAACCGGAACCGTCCGCGCACGGGGTAGTGGTCCGACAGGTCCCACATCGCGAACTCCCAGCCGAACTCCTTCCACTCCTCGGCGGCCCGCAGGATACGGGCCTCGTTCAGGGCGTCGGCCGGCCGGCGGTGGGACTTGGACCAGAGCACGTAGTCGAGGTACTCGGCGGGCTTGCCCTGCTCGGCCAGCGTGTTGGTCCAGGGGTCGTTCGTCGCACCGTACCCGACGATCTGCGGGAGCTCGGCGTTGAGCGTCCGCAGCATCCGGTCGAGCTCGGCGGGATAGCGCAAGCGATCGACGTTGAGGTCACCCGCGATGAGCACCGGCTCGGTCGCGGGGATGCCCTTCGAGTCGATGAACGCCCTGATGATCTGGAACTGGCGGGCGCGGATCGCCTGGCCCTCGGCCGTCGGCCAGGCCTGCGTGTGGGAGCCGAAGACGTGGTAGGGGCGGCCCTGCTTGTCGATCTTGGCGTAGAGCACGCCCTTGTCGGCGCCGCAGTCCGTCCCGGCACACACGTCGCCGAAGCGGCGCTGGTCCTGGGCCACGATGGGCCAGCGGCTCACGATGATGACGCCACCGTCCTGGGTGACGACCCCGTCCCGCCCCAGGATCCGGGTCGCATGAGGGTACTCCGCGGCGAGGCCGGCGAGCAGCGTCCGGCGCGCATCGTCGTCGAACGCCTCGGAGAAGACGATGACGTCGTAGCCTCTGAGCTGCGGCGGCAGCAGTCGGGCCCGAATCGCCTGCCCGTTCTTGAACAGGAGCGTCGGCCGCATGTAGATGTTGTAGGCGAGCACGTTCAGTGTGCTCGCGTCGCTCGGCTCGATCGGGTACGCGTACTGGACGATGTACTCGACGTTGTCGTCGGTGCCGGTGAAGTAGGCGCGGTACAGCACGCGGAACGCGGTGGCGCCGGCGATCCACGTCGCCGCGTGCGTTCCCCGGTCGTCGTACCAGGGGTCGGCAAAGCCGGGGCCGGCCAGGGACTGCCAGAGGTGGCTGCCGATCGTCGAGCCGCGCAGCTGCTGCCGGAGGAGGAGCGGAGGGCCGCCGTCCTTGATCAGCGTCGTGGTGAAGAAGAACGTCTGACCGGCGGTGATGCCCGAGT
>DATLZL010000487.1:0-4343 GCA_035574035.1 Binatia bacterium
GAAAACCCCGAGCTCGCCACCGCGCGCTGCTATCGTAGACGGCGGGTGAACCGATGCGGGCGCGCGAGTTCTGGCAGACCGTGACGGCCGACCGGACCGACTTTCTCGGCCGCCTGCTCGCCCTGCTCGGTGAGCACGGCATCCGCCACTGCGTCGTCGGCGGCCAGGCCGTGAACGCCTACGCCGAGCCCGTGGTGAGCCTCGACCTCGATCTCGCGGTCGCGGCCGATCAGGTGCCCCGCCTGGAGGCTCTCCTGCGGGAGCGCTTCCGGGTCGAGGTCTTCCCGCATAGCCTGACCGTGTCCGAGCCGGGCTCCGACCTCAGAGTGCAGATCCAGGCCGACCCGCGATACGCGGCCTTCGTCGACCGGGCAGCCGAGCGCGAGGTCCTGGGCGTGCGGATGCCCGTCGCCGCCCTGGAGGACGTGCTTCAGGGCAAAATCTGGGCGGCCCTGGACCCCGAGCGCCGGGGCAGCAAGCGCCAGAAGGACCTGGCCGACATCGCCCGCCTCCTCGAGCGCCACCCCGCCCTGCGCGACCACGTCCCCCCCGAGATCCTCGACCGCCTGCTCTGATCGACGGGCGCCGTGGTCCGCTCGTCGACTCCGTGGAGAGCGCCGCGGCCGACGGTAGAATGGCGCGTGCCTCCTGAGTCCGTGACCGCCGTCCGGCGCCGGCCCCACGTCCTCCGCCGACTCTACGACTGGACGGTGGGGTGGGCCGAGCGGCCGGGCGGGGCGTGGGCGCTCTTCCTCATCGCGGTCGCCGAGTCGTCGGTGTTCCCCGTGCCGCCCGACGTCCTCCTGATCGCGCTCTGCGTCGGCAAGCCCCGTGCCTCGTTCCGGTTCGCGCTGATCTGTTCCGTGGGGTCCGTGCTCGGCGGGGTCATCGGCTGGCTGATCGGCCGCGGCGCCTGGCACCTGGTCCAGGGCTTCTTCATCCCGTGGGTGTTCTCGCAGGCCGCCTTCGATCACGTCCAGGGCCTCTACCGGAGCGGCGCGTTCGTCGCCATCCTGACGGCGGCCTTCACGCCGATTCCCTACAAGGTCTTCACGGTGGCCGCCGGTGTGTTCGACGTCAGCCTGGCGACGCTGGTGATCGCGTCCGTGCTCGGCCGGTCCGCCCGCTTCTTCCTGGTCGCGACCGTCATCTCCGTGTTCGGCCCCCGGGTCCGCGCCCTCATCGACCGCTACTTCGACCTCTTCACGGTGGCGCTCCTGGCCCTCGCCGTCGCCGGCTTCCTCGCCGTCCGCTACCTCCCCTGAGTTCCGGAGCCGGCGCGTGACGCCGTCTGGGCTCCGCGGGCGAACGCCTCGCCGCCCGAGCCGGCGCCCCGCCCCGACGTCACGGTCGCCCCGACCGGGCCAGCGAGCCGGGCCCGATTGACCGCCGCACGGTCGAGGTCTAGCCTGCCCAGCAAGCGGCGGCGCGCCCGTGACCCCGGGGCCGAGGCGCCGGCGCCAGGAGGTTTGGCGATGACGGACTCCACCCGTCCCACCCGTCGGCAGCTGGTCGGCAGCGGCCTGTCGCTCCTCGGGGCGGCGCTGACGATGCGCCCCACGCTCGGCCACGCGCTGGCCCTGGTCCGTACGCCGAGCCAGAGCCGCGGCCCCTTCTATCCGACCCAGCTGCCGCTCGACCACGACAACGACCTGGTCCAGGTGGCGGGGCGACCCGGCCTGGCCCGCGGCCAGATCACCAACGTCATCGGCCGTGTGCTCACCGAGAGCGGCCGGCCGGTGGCCGGCGCCCGGGTCGAGATCTGGCAGTGCAACGCCTATGGCCGCTACCATCACCCGCGCGACACCCGCGACGTCCCCCTGGACCCCAACTTTCAGGGGTACGGGCAGACGGTCACGGGGCCGGACGGCGCCTACCGCTTTCGCACCATCAAGCCGGTGCCCTATCCCGGCCGCACGCCCCACATCCACTACGCGGTGAGCGGGCCGGGCTTCGGCCCCCTGATCACGCAGCTCTACGTCGAGGGAGAGCCGGGCAACCAGCACGACTTCCTGCTGAATGCCATCCGCGACCCGCGCGCCCGGCAGAGCCTGATCGCTCCGTTCGTGCCGGACCCCAGCTCGGCACGAGGCGAGCTGATGGCCCGGTTCGACGTGGTCCTCGCCGACGACGGGCGCCTGAGCCGGGCCGATGACGAGTACTGGATGGTCACCCGCGCCCGGCGATGACTGCCGTCGCGGATCGCTGCTGACCGAATCGGTCGGTGTTCCTGGCCGCCTCGGTCCAGGCGCGGCTGGCGGCGACATCCGGTTGGAGAAGTCGAAGCTGTAGCGGCCGGCCGTAGGGACGAGCGCGGGCGGCCTGTCTCCCCCGCTTGATGGCCCCGGCTCCGGCGTCGGGCGCTCAGGGCCGAAGAAGCGGGCCAGCAGCGCGCCGACCTCGGCCGGCGCCTCCTCCCGGATGAAGTGCCCGCGGTCCGGCAGCACCGTCGCCTCGGTCTGGGGGAGGTCGGCCTGCGGCCACGGCGCGATTCGCCCCCGCGATCGGCTCCATGACGCGACGCCAGAGAAAGGACGACGTCGGCCGGCCATGGAGGAGGAGCACGGGCGGTCCGTCGCCCATCTCCGGTAGGCTCACGACAGGCCCGCCCAATGGGCCTCGGGGTCGGGCGGGTTCCAGAAGGGCTTGAGGCCGAAGTCCCGCACGACGACCTGGGCGGCGTTGTAGCCCGGCAGGCCGGTGATGTTGCCGCCCGGGTGCGTGGCGCCGCCGGCCAGATAGAGCCCGGGCACCGGCGTGCGGTACCCGCCGGCGCCCGGGAACGGGCGCTCGGCGCCCGTCTGCCCCGGGCCGAGCCAGCCGGCGCCGAGGTCGCCGCCGACCAGGTTGGGGAAGCGCCGCTCCGTGTCGACCGGGGAGAGGAAGTGCCGGGACAGGACGACCGTCTCGTCGAGGTTGGGCGCGAACTCGCGCCAGCGGGCCAGCATCCAGGCGGCGTGCCGCGGCCCCTCCCGGTCCCAGTAGCCGGGATCGCCGCCGGGGGCGTACGGGACCTTCTGCCACACGAACGCGGTGTGCACACCCGGCGGCGCCTGAGAGGGGTCGTGCGCGGTGAGCACCGTGCCCCACAGCGAGCCCAGTGACGGGATCCGCCCCTCGTAGAGGGCGTAGATCTCCCCGGGGCCGTCCAGGCCCAGCACGGTAAGCCCGGCGCCGGCGATCTCCGGCCGGCGCTCGGCGGCGCGATACCGGGGCGGCTCGCGCAGGGCGACGTTGAGGCCGCAGAGCGGGCCCACCACGTTATAGCGATAGGCCCGGCCGGCGCGAGCGAGGTCACCCGGGCATTCCGGCCCCAGGAGGTCGACGAACGTGTGGCGCGGCGAGAGGGTCGACACGACCGCGCGGCAGCCCAGGCGCCGGCCGTCGTCGAGCTCGACCCCGCTCACGCGGCCGCGCTCGAGCAGGATCCGGCGCGGCGTCCGGCCGGTGAGGATCACCCCGCCGGCCCCGGCGACGGCGGCCGCCAGCCCCCGGGCCAGCGCGGCCGAGCCGCCCCGGCAGAGCTGGGCCTTGTGACGGCTGGCGATGAGGGCCGGCACCAGGAGGCCGTGGCCGGGAGCGAGCACGTCCACCTCGCGGATGATGCCGACGTAGAGCAGCCCCGCCCGCAGGGCCGGGTGCTGGAAATGGCGCTCGACGAACTCGCGGGCCGACATCGGCTCGGTCTCGAGCGCCAGGCGCCCGATCCGGCTGCGGCCGAGCAGCGCCCGGCGGCGCTCGACCGGTAGCGGCGGGGCCATGGCCTCCACCGCGACGACGTGCTCCAGCACCGGCGAGAACTGCTCGTGCAGGCGCCGGTAGGTGGCGGCGTCGGCCGGTTCGAGCTCGGCCAGAGCCTCGCAGGTCCGGTCGGGGTCGAGGAAGATCCGCAGCGCCCGGCCGTCGGTGGTGAGCTGGCAGTAGTTGAGGGCGGGCTCGATCAGGTCGACCCCGTGGCGGTCCAGGGCGAGGTCGCGAAACCACGGCATGCCCCGTATGCCGCGCAGGAAGACGGCGTGCGGGTTGTGGACCGCGCCGGGCACGAGCGGGTCGGGCTCGGTGACCAGCGGCCCGCCGGGCTCGGCCCGGCGCTCGACGGCGCAGGTGGCCAGACCGGCGCGGGCCAGGTAGGCCTGCAGGACCAGGCCGTTGTGGCCCGCGCCGAGGATGACGCAGTCCCAGCGTGCTATGGACAGTCGAAGAACTCGTTCGTGTAGTACTCGGCCGCCGGCTTGACGGCGATGTTCCCGTACGTCTTCTGCAGCCCGAGCAGCGCCTCCCAGTCCTCGCGGGCCATCCAGCCGGCCGGCTTGCCGCGGCTGGCGGGCGTGGACATCAGCTGG
>DATLZL010000488.1:0-8740 GCA_035574035.1 Binatia bacterium
TGGGGCCGGTTCGCGCTGGAGACGCTGACGCCCGCCGGCCTCGTGGTGACCGTGACGAATTCGCCGTTCGCCGAGGCCTACGGGCCGGCCCCGGGGCCGGTCTGCCACCTCATCGCCGGCGTGCTGGAAGCGGTGGCGACCAGCGTGTTCCGCCGGCCGCGCGTCGTGCGGGAGACGGCGTGCGTGGCGGCCGGGGCGCCGGCCTGCCGGTTCGAGAGTGTGGATGCCGGAGCACCCCGCCCATGACCGCGGCGACCATCGCGCACGTCGTGGTCTCGGGGCTGGCCACCGGCAGCGTGTACGCGCTGATGGCCCTGGCCCTAGTGATCATCTACAACGCCACCCGCACGCTCAACTTCGCGCAGGGCGAGATGCTGATGGTCTCCGCCTTCCTGGCCTGGACGGCCCACGGGGCCGGCGCGCCCCTTCCGGCCGCCATCGGGCTGTCCCTCATCGGATCGGCGGCGCTGGCCTTCCTCATCGAGCGCTTCATCATCCGCCGCTCCCTCGCCGCCACCCACTGGGACGTGCTGATCATCACCCTCGGCCTGTCGCTCGTGCTGCGGGCGCTGGCCGGAATCCTGTGGACGCACGACGAGTTTCCGTTTCCGGCCCTGTTCGGAACCCGGCCCCTCGCCCTCGGCCCCCTCCGGGTGGCGCCGCTGTCGCTGGGGATCATCGGCGCCTCGCTGGCGCTCATGCTCGGGCTCTACGTGCTCTTCGTGCGCACGCGCCTGGGCCGCGCCATGCGGGCGGTGGCCCAGAACCAGCGGGCGGCCCGACTCATGGGCATCAGTGTCGAGCGCGTCTTCACCGCCTCCTGGGTGCTGGCGGCCGTCGTGGGGGCGCTGGCCGGCGTCCTCATCGCGCCGGTGGTCTTCCTCTCCACCAAGATGGGGCTGATTGTTATCAACGGGTTCACGGCCGCCGTGCTGGGGGGCTTCGGCTCCATGCCCGGCGCGGTGGCGGGCGGGATGCTCCTCGGCGTGATCGAGAACGTGGCCCCCCTCTACCTGCCGTCCGGGATCCGCTACGCCGTCCCCTTCCTGCTGCTGATCGCCATCCTCGTGGTGCGCCCGGCCGGGCTGCTGGGCCGGCCGCGCCTGCGCAAGGTTTGATGCGCCGCCTGGGCCTCCTGGCACTGGCCGTTCTCGTGCTGGCCTGGCCGCTGCTGGCCCCGCGCTACTTCGTCTTCCTGGCCAGCCTGGTGCTGGTCAACGCCATCGTCGCCATCGGGCTCAACCTGCTCTCCGGCTACACGCACCAGCTCTCCTTCGGCCACGCTGGTTTCCTGGCCGTCGGCGCGTACACGGCGGCGATCCTCGGCGGGCACGCCGCGGTGCCGGCGCCGCTGGCGCTGCTGGGGGCCGGGCTGGTCACCGGCGCCGTCGGCGTGGCGCTCGGCATCCCGTGCCTGCGCCTGGAGGGGCTCTACCTGACGATGGCCACGCTGGCCTTCGGCTTCGTGGTGACGGAGGCGATCCTCAACCTCGAGGGCCTGACGCGGGGCGCCGACGGCCTGCCGGTTCCCGGCGCGCGGCTGGGCCCCTGGCGCCTGAGCACCGACACGGCCCGCTACTACCTCACGGCCGCCGTGGCGGCCGCGCTGACGGCGGCGGCCGTGAACCTCACCCGCATGCGGGTGGGGCGCGCACTGCTGGCGATCCGCGAGAGCGAGATCGCCGCCGAGGCCAGCGGGGTGCCGGTGGCGGCGTGGAAGACGGTCGCCTTCGCGCTCTCGGCCTTCTACACTGGCGTGGCCGGCGGGCTCTTCGCCTACCTGGTCGGCCACCTCTCGCCGGATGCGTTCGACGTGTTCCTCTCGGTCGACTTCGTGGTCATGATCATCCTGGGTGGCCTGGGCTCGGTGCCCGGCTCCATCGTCGGCGCCGCCGTCGTCACGGTCCTGCACGACAGCCTGGCGGCGGTCCAGCAGTACCGGCCGCTCATCTTCGGCCTCATCCTGATCGCTTGCATGCTGTTCATGCCCGGCGGGATCGCCGGCGTCCTGCGGAGGAACCCATGGAGAGGTGGATCGCCCGCGCAGTCGTCCTGACGCTCGCCCTGCTGGCGGCGCTCCCGGCCGCCGCCGCCGATCCCGGGGTGACGGAGACCGAGATCGTGCTCGGCTGCTCCAACTCGTTCTCGGGCCCGCTGGCCTTCACCGGCGAGCAGGCCACGCGCTACGGCGTCGACCTCTACTTCAAGGCCGTCAACGATGCCGGGGGCATCCACGGCCGCCGCGTCCGCACCGTGTACTACGACGACGGCTACAAGCCCCAGGAAGCCCTGGCCAACACCCGGAAGCTCGTGGAGCAGGACCGCATCTTCGCCGTGATCGCGCCCCAGGGCACGCCGCCGGTGGTGGCCACGCTGGAGTACCTGGAGGAGAACAAGGTGCCGCTGCTCTTCCCGTTCCAGGGCTCGCCGATCACGCGCGGGCGTAAGTACGTCTTCAGCGGCATGACCCTCTACGACCGGCAGTCCCGCATCATGATCGACTACCTCGTGGGCCAGCGGAAGTACAAGACGTTCGCCGCCCTCTACCAGGACGACGAGTACGGCAAGTCGTTCCTGGCGTCCTTCGAGAAGGACCTGGCCCGGCACCGCCTGCGCCTGGTGGCGGCCGAGCCCGTCAAGCGCGGCGCCACCGACGTGAGCGCCCAGGTGGCCAAGCTCCAGACCGCCCGGCCGGAGGTGACGTTCCTGGTGCTCACGCCCGGTCCCGGCGCCCAGGCGCTCAAGGAGCGCCAGAAGATCGGCTGGACCGACACGCTCATGATCTCCTCCGGCCCGCTGACCGACGAGCGCTACCTGGCCCTGGCCGGCGACGCCGCCGAGGGGGTCGAGGGCCTCTCGCTCTGGCCTGACCCGCTGACCTCGGACCTGCCCGGCGTCCGCCAGTACCGCGAGCACATGAAGAAGTACTTCCCGCGCAACGAGCCCAACCGCTACTCCCTCTCCGGCTACTTCGCCGCCCTGCTCTTCACCGAGGGCGCCCGGCGGGCCGGCCGCAACCTCACCCGCGAGGGGCTCATCGCCGCGCTGGAGAGCGTCAAGGGCTGGGAGAGCGGGATCCTGCCGCCGCTGACGATCGGCCCCGACCACGAGACCCAGAAGCACGGGTTCTGGGTGCGGGTGGAGAAGGGCCGGTTCCGGCCGCTCACCGACTGGCTGTCGAGCGAGTGAAGCCGCTCCTCGCCGTCCACGATCTCTCGATCCGCTTCGGGGGGCTGGCGGCGCTGAGCGGGGTGAGCCTGGAGGTCGGTGAGGGCGAGATCGTCGCCCTCATCGGCCCCAACGGGGCGGGCAAGACCACGGTGTTCAACATCCTGACCGGGCTCTACTCCCCCACCGGCGGCCGGGTCACGTTCCGCGGAGAGGACCTCCTCGGCCTCGCCCCGCATGCGATCTGCCGGCGGGGGATCGCACGGACGTTCCAGAACACCGAGGTGTTCCGGTGCCTCAGCGCGAGGGACAACGTCCTCGTCGGCCGCCACGCCCACCTGCGGTCGGGCGTGCTGCGCGGGGCGCTCGGCCTGCGCGGCGTCCGGCGCGAGGAGGCGGCTGCTCGCCGGCACGCCGAGACGCTCTTGGCCGAGGTGGGGCTGGCCGACGCGGTGGACGTGGAGGCGGCGTCCTTGCCGCTCGGACTGCAGAAGCGTTTGGAGCTGGCCCGGGCGCTGGCGTCCGAGCCCCGGCTGCTGCTGCTCGACGAGCCGGCCGGCGGGCTGAACCCCACCGAGACCCACGGGCTGATGGACCTGATCCGGCGGTTGCGTGACGATCGCGGCCTCGCCATCCTGGTCGTCGAGCACGACATGCCGCTCGTCATGGGCGTGTCCGATCGCGTGGCCGTGCTCGACCACGGGCGCAAGATCGCCGAGGGCAAGCCGCAGGAGATCGCGGCCGACCCGGCGGTGATCGAAGCGTATCTGGGGCGCGAGGACGCGTGATGCGCGGTGGGTGCAGGCCCGGGGACGGTGGGTCCGTGCCCGACCACGAGGTTGGAGGCCGCAGGCCCACCGCCGCCGGCCGACCCGAGCACGCGGGCCGGGCCCTCCGTCGCCGGGGACGCGCCGCGCGGGGCGGCGTGAAGAGCGGCTGATGCTGGAGTTGAAGGACGTGTCGGTGGCGTACGGCCAGCGGCGCGCGCTCGAGGGCGTCTCGCTCGAGGTGAGCCGCGGCGAGGTCGTCACGCTGCTCGGCGCCAACGGGGCCGGCAAGTCGACCACGCTGCGCGCGATCTCCGGACTGGTGCGCCCCAGGCGAGGGCGCATCCTCTACGACGGGCGGGACGTGACGGGGTGGCCGCCCGACGCCATCGTGGCCGCCGGTCTCTGCCACGTTCCGGAGGGCCGCGAGCTGTTCCCGGATTTCTCCGTGCTCGACAACCTCCTGGTCGGCGCCCACCTGGCGTCGAGCCGGGAGGTACCGGCGCGGCTAGCGCGGGCCTTCGCGCTGTTCCCGGTCCTCGAGGAGCGCCGGCGGCAGCCGGCGGCGACGCTGTCCGGCGGCGAGCAGCAGATGCTGGCTATCGCCCGCGCGCTGATGGCCTCGCCGCGCCTGCTGCTCCTCGACGAGCCCTCCCTCGGCCTGGCCCCGATGGTGACCCGCGAGATCTTCCGCGTCATCCAGCGGATCAACGCCGACGGCGTCACCGTGCTGCTGGTCGAGCAGAACGCGCGCCGGGCCCTGGCCGTGGCCGGCCGGGGCTACGTGCTGGAAACCGGGCGGGTCGTCGTCTCCGGACCGAGCCGGGACCTCGCCGCCGACCCCCGGATCCGCGCGGCCTACCTCGGTGGCGACGCCGGCCCGACCCGGCTGTCATCGCCGTCTGGCGCGGCGACCCCCGAAGAGGAGAGGCGCCGCGGCCCCGGCTAGGCGCGACGGATTTCGGCGGGGCGCCGCGGATCGATCCCGACCGGAAGCAGATCTGCCCGTCGGCGAGGGCGCGCTGGAGAGGCGTGAGAGCCATTGGCGGAGCTGCGCCGCTCGGACGAAGGTGTCCCGGTCGCCGGAGCGCTCTGCTCAGGCGTGACAGGGTCGTGATCCGCCCGGAGAACCAGAGGCAGCAGTTCCGGTGCCCGGCCACGAGACGCCGCAGCTCGCTCTGCGGCGCCGCCGGAAGGAGGAGCGAGCCCGCTCACGGGGGCGGTATACGGTGGCCGCACGCCCCGGCCCTGATTGCTGCGCGCGCGGCGCGACGCTACACTGCACGACACATGCGCCGGCTTCCCGTCGCTGTCCTCGCTGCGCTCGTCCTCCTGCCTGCCGCCGCCGAGCCCCAGCCGCGGGTCGAGACGGTGGTCGGCGGCCTCCAGGTGCCCTGGGCGCTGGCCTTCGCCCCCGACGGCTCGCTCTGGCTGACCGAGCGTCCGGGGCGCATCCGGGTCGTCCGCGACGGCCGGCTGGACCCGCGACCGGTGGCCACGCTGCCGGCCGCGGCGGTGGGAGAGGGCGGGCTGATGGGGCTCGCGCTGGATCCCGACTTCACCCGCACCGGCTGGCTCTATACCTGCTACACGATGGAGAAGTCGGGCGGGCTCATCAACCGCATCGTGCGCCTCACCGTCCGCGACGGGCGCGCGGGCGAGGAGCGCGTGCTGGTCGACGACATTCCCGGCGCCTCCGTCCACGACGGCTGCCGGCTCAAGTTCGGTCCGGACGGCAAGCTCTACGCCACCACCGGCGACGCCGGCCGGCGCCAGCTCTCGCAGCAGCGCGACTCGCTGGCGGGCAAGATCCTCCGGATGAATTCCGATGGCAGTGCCCCGGCCGACAATCCCTTCCCCGGCTCCCTGGTGTGGGCCCTCGGCATCCGCAACTCGCAGGGTATCGCCTGGGACCCGGCCGGACGGCTGTGGGCCTCGGAGCACGGCCCCTCGGGCTTTCCCGGCGGCCACGACGAGATCAACCTGATCGAGCCCGGGAAGAACTACGGCTGGCCGGAGGTGTACGGCAAGGGCGAGGACTCGCGCTTCGTCGACCCGGTGATCGAGTCGGGCCGGAGCACGTGGGCGCCGGGCGGCATCGCCGTGCTGGACGACCACCTCTACGTGGCGTGCCTGCGCGGCCGGCGCCTGCTGCGCATGGCGATCCGGGACGGGCGGATCGCCGACGTCAGCGCCTGGCTCGGCGGCACTCACGGGCGACTGCGCGACGTCGTCGTCGGACCCGACGGCGCCCTGTACGTCGCCACCAGCAACCGCGACGGGCGGGGGACGGCGGCCGACGACGACGACCGGGTTTTGCGGGTGCGCCCGTGACCGGTGCATCGCGAGTCACGGTTGGTCGGCGCCGTTTCAGGCGCCGGCTTGGCCGGCGCACATTTCTGGGGGAGGTCCCGGAGGGGGCCCTGCAGGCCCCCTCCGGCTGGAACCGCGACGGGCGGGGGACGGCGGCCGACGACGACGACCGGGTTTTGCGGGTGGGCCCGTGACCGACCTCAGCGGCCGGCTCCCGTAATGTTTCGCCCCGAGCGCGAGGCGGCCCCCCGCGAGCAGCTCGAGCGCTGGACGCTCGAGGGAATGCGGGCCACGCTCGCCCGCGCGCTCCGCAACCCGGCCTGGGCCAAGCGCCTGGGCGACGCGCGGCCCGAGGACCTCCGCCGGATCGAGGACTGGGGGCGGCTGCCGTTCCTCACCAAGGACGACCTGCGCGACGCCTATCCCTTCGGGCTGGCCTGCGGCGAGGGCTACCGCCGCGTCCAGATGTCGAGCGGCACCACCGGTAACCCGATCCTCAACCCGTACACCCCGGCCGACGTCGCCCAGTGGGCGGAGGTCATGGCCCGCTGCTACGTCGCCGCCGGCGTGACGCGGCAGGACGTCATCCAGATCACGCCCTCGTTCGGGCTCTTCACCGGCGGCTTCGGCTTCCACTACGGCGCCGAGGCGCTGGGCGCCATGGTGATCCCGGTCGGAGCCGGCCGCACCTCGCTCCAGCTCCGCCTGATGCGCGACCTCCGGGCGACCGTCCTGGCCGCCATCGCCTCCTACCCGCTGCGGCTGGTCGAGGTGGCGCGCGAGGAGGGCTTCGACCTCGGCACGCTGAGCCTCCGGGTCGGGATCTTCGGCTCCGAGATGTGGTCGGACGAGCTGCGGGCGCGCATCGAGCGGGAGCTCGGCATCACCGCCTACGACATCATCGGCATGACCGAGACCGGCGGCCCCGGGCTCGGCATCGACTGCGCCGCCCGCCGCGGCATCCATGTCTGGGAGGACCACTATTACGTGGAGGTCGTGGACCCGACCACCGGCGAGGGGATCCCCGACGGCCGCGAGGGCGAGCTGGTCGTCTCCACGCTCGCCCGCGAGGGGCTGCCGCTCATCCGCTACCGCACGCGCGACCTGACCCGGGTCGTGTCGCGCGAGCCGTGCGCCTGCGGCCGCACCGTGCTGCGCCTGGACCGGCTGCGCGGCCGCACCGACGACATGGTGATCTTCAAGGGCGTCAACTTCTACCCGCGCCAGGTCGAGCAGGTCCTGCTGCGCCAGCCCGGGCTCTCGCACGAGTACCAGATCGTGCTCGAGGGCGACGGCGGCGAGCGGCTCACCATCCTGGTCGAGGCCGAGCCGGGCTGCGACCCGGCCGTCGGGGCCCGCGTCCGCCGGGAGCTGCACGACCGGCTGGCGCTCTCGCCCGAGGTCCGCCTCTGCCGTCCGGGCGAGCTCGAGCGGCCGGCCGGCAAGGCGGTGCGGGTGGTGGACCGGCGCCGCCGCTGATGGGGGAGCGTCGGCCGCCGGCGCCCGACCCGAGCGCGCTGGACGCGCTGTTCGCGCCCCGCTCGGTGGCGGTGCTCGGGGCCTCCCGTGCGCCCGGCAAGCTCGGCCACCGGCTGCTCGAGAACGTGAAGGCCGCGGGCTTTCCGGGGCCGGTCTACCCCGTGAATCCCTCGGGCGAGCCGATCCTGGGCTACCCGAGCGTGCCCTCGGTCGAGGCGCTGCCCGAAGCGGTCGATCTCGCGCTGGTCAGCCTGCCGGCCGCCGCGGTGCCGGCCGCGGTCAAGGCGCTGGCCTCCCGGCGGGCGCGGGTGGCGGTGGTGCTCTCCTCCGGCTTCGGCGAGGTGGACGCCGACGGCCGCGCTATCGAGGCGGAGCTGCTCGGCGTGGCCCGCGCGGCCGGCCTGCGGCTGGTGGGCCCCAACTGCATGGGCGTCTACTCGGCGCCGGCCCGGCTCAACGGCACGTACTTCTGGGACCTGCCCGCGCGGCCGGGCGGCATCAGCGTCGTCTCGCAGAGCGGGGCCTACGGCGGCCTCATCTTCCGCGACCTCGGCGCCCGTGACCTCGGCGTGGCGCGCTTCCTGTCCATCGGCAACCAGGTGGACGTGGACATCGCCGAGGTCCTGGACTACCTGGCCGGCGACCCGCACACGACCCTCATCGCCTGCTTCGTCGAGGCGCTGCGCGACGGTCGCCGCTTCGTGGAGGCGGCGGCCCGGGCCACCGCCGCGAAGCCGGTCGTCGTGCTCAAGGGCGGGCGCTCGGAGGCCGGCCGCCGCGCGGCCGGCTCCCACACCGGCTCGCTGGCCGGCGCCTACGAAATGTACCGGGCCGGCTGCCGCCGCGGCGGCGTCGTCCTGGCCGACGAGACCGAGGAGTTCCTCGACGCCATCGAGACCTTCGCCCGGGTGGGCCGCCGGCGACCGGCGGCGCCGCGCGTCGCCGTCGTCACGGTGTCGGGCGGCCCCTCGGTCGTCGCCGCCGACTGCGCGGAGCGCTCCGGGCTCGAGGTC
>DATLZL010000489.1:0-17686 GCA_035574035.1 Binatia bacterium
CGCCCGCCAGCCCAGCTCGAGCTCGCCGATGAGCGGCGTGCCGCGCGACCGGGCCGGCCCGAGCTGCGGCGAGTCGAGCGGCACGCCGGGGCTCACCACGACGAGGTCGGCGTCGGCCGTCGCTTCCGGGTGGACCCCGCCCACCAGGAGCCGGACGCCGGCCTCGGCGAGCGCCCGGACCTCCGGGCCCAGCGCGTCGAGGGGCTTCGTGTCCGTGGCCGTCACGCGGGCCCCGGCCCGCGACAGCAGGCGCGCCGCCGCCACCCCGCTGCGGGCCAGCCCGACCACCGCCGCCCGGCGGCCGGCCAGCGAGGCCAGGTAGGCCGGGCCGCGCCCGATCGTCGCCACCTCGTCCAGCGCGCTCACCGCCGCCCCCCCGACCGCGTCATCGCAGCTTCAGCGTGCTGAGCGCGAGCAGCGCCAGCGCGAAGGAGACGATCCAGAAGCGGACGACGATCTTGGGCTCCGGCCAGCCGGCCAGCTCGTAGTGATGGTGGAGCGGCGCCATGCGGAACACGCGGCGTCCCGTGAGCTTGAAGGAGGCGACCTGGATGATGACCGAGGCCGCCTCGACCACGTAGAGCCCGCCAATGAGCGGCAGCAGCAGCTCGGCCTTGGTCAGCACGGCCAGGGTCCCGATCGCCCCGCCCAGCGCCAGCGAGCCCACGTCGCCCATGAAGACCTGGGCCGGGTGGCAGTTGAACCAGAGAAAGCCGATCGCGGCGCCGATCAGGGCTCCGCAGAACACCGCCAGCTCGCCCGCGCCGCGGACGTTGATGATGCGCAGGTAGTCGGCGGCCCGGAAGTTGCCCGTCAGGTAGGCGATCACGCCGAAGGCGCCGCCGGCCATGATGATGGGACCGATCGCCAGCCCGTCCAGCCCGTCGGTGAGGTTCACGGCGTTCGAGGCGCCGATGATCACCAGCATGGCGACCAGGAACCACCAGAGGCCGAGGTTCAGCACCCAGCCCTTGAGGAACGGGATGGCCAGCACCGGCTCCCAGCCGCTGGCGGCCGGCTGCCAGTAGACGATCGGCAGCACGGCCAGGGCCAGGGCCGCCTGCAGCGCCAGCTTGGCCCGGGCCGAGAGACCCCGCCGCAGGGTCACCTTCCGCCAGTCGTCGGCCAGGCCGATCAGCCCGAAGCCCAGGGTGAAGAGCACGATCACCCACACGTAGCGGTTCGTGAGGTTGGCCCAGAGCAGGGTGGAGACGAGCAGGGCCGTCAGGATGATCAGCCCGCCCATCGTGGGGGTGCCCTTCTTGCTCCGGTGGCGCTCCGGCGTGTCCTCGCGGACCGTCTGGGCACCGTCCTGCAGCCGGCGCAGCCGCTCGATGATGTACGGCCCGATCACCAGCGAGATGACCAGGGCCGAGATCAGCGCCAGCACCGAGCGGAAGGTCAGGTAGCGGAAGACGTTGAAGACGATGTGCTCCTTGGCCAGCGGGACGAGCAGGTGGTAGAGCATCGTCCCCGCTCCTCATCCCTCGACCGGCCGGCCGAGCCGGGCCACCAGGGCGTCGCTGACGCGCTCCATCTTCATGCCCCGGGAGCCCTTGACCAGGACGAGGTCGCCGTCGGTCACGCGCTTGAGGAGGTACGCGACGGCGTCCTCGAAGGCGGGCGCCGCCCACGCCTCGGCCAGGCCGGCGTCCCGGGCCGCCTGGACGGCCACGGCCATGTAGCGCCCCAGGCCCACGAACGCCGCCGCACCGGCGGCGGCGACCGCCCGGCCGATCGCCGCATGCTCGGCCTCGGCCGCCTCGCCCAGCTCCAGCATGTCGCCCAGCACCACGACCAGGCGGCGGCCGCGACGGTGGGCGACCGCGGTGTCGAGCGCGGCGCGCACCGAGGCCGGGTTGGCGTTGTAGGTGTCGTCCAGCACCAGCACGCCGCCGGCTGGACGCCACATGCAGCGCCCCTTCACCGGGCGCGCCGCCTCCAGCCCCCGGGCCACCTCCTCGAGGTCCAGGCCCAGGGCCAGGCCGGCGGCGGCGGCGGCCAGGGCGTTGCCCACGTTGTGACGGCCGGCGAAGGCCAAACGCATGGTCCGGCGCCGGCCGAGGTTTTCGATGGTGACGCGCAGCCCGGCCTCGTCCTCGGCGTCCTCGACCGCCCGCACCGCGGCGGAGGCGGCGCGGCCATAGGTGAGGACGCGGGCCACGGTGTCGCGCGCCATGCCGGCCACCCGGGGGTCGTCGGCGTTCAGCACGGCGCAGCCCTCGCGGTGGAGCGCCCGGACCAGCGCCGCCTTCTCCTCGCGCACGCCGTCGAGCGAGCCGAGGAACTCGATGTGGACGGCCGCCACCGTCGTCACCACGCCCACCGTGGGCGCCGCCAGCGCGGCCAGGGCGGCGATCTCGCCGCGGCGGTTGGTGCCGAGCTCGACCACCAGCGCCTCGTGCTCGGGTCCCAGGCGCAGCAGCGTGAGGGGCAGACCCCACTGGTTGTTGAAGGAGCCCTCGGGCTTGAGCACCCGCCACCGGGCGCCCAGCACGGCGGCGATCATCTCCTTGGTCGTGGTCTTGCCGTTGGATCCGGTCACCGCCACCACCGGGAGCGCGAACCGCTGCCGGTGAAAGGCGGCCAGCCGGCCCAGGGCCCGGGTCGTGTCCTCGACCAGGACGACCGGGATGCCGGCCGGGATCGGATCCGGCACGTGATGGACCACCAGGCAGGCGGCGCCGCGGCTGGCCGCCTCGGCCACGAAGTCGTGCCCGTCGAGCCGGTGGCCCTTGATGGCGAAGAACGCCTCGCCGACGCCGAGCGTGCGCGAGTCGATGCCCACCCCGCTCACCGGCACCGCCAGGTCGCCGGTCACCAGCGCCCCCTGGGTGGCGCGCACGATGTCCTGCACGGTGAAGGCCGCCATGTCAGCCCCGGGCCCCGGCGAGGATCTCGCGCGCCACGGCGCGGTCGTCGAACGGCACGACGCGGTCGCCGACGATCTGGTAGGTCTCGTGGCCCTTGCCGGCGATGACGACGGTGTCGCCTTTGCGCGCCCAGCCGAGCGCGGCGGCGATGGCCCGACGCCGGTCCACCTCGGACGCCGCCCGCGCCCGGCCGCCTGCGCGCTCGACGCCGGCCAGGACCTCCGCGATGATGGCCGCCGGAGGCTCCGAGCGCGGATTGTCGGAGGTCACCCAGACGCGGTCGGCGAGACGGGCCGCGATCTCACCCATGATGGGGCGCTTGCCGCGGTCCCGGTCGCCCCCGCACCCGAAGACCACCGCCAGGCGGCCCCGGGTGAGGCGCCGGGCGGTGGTGAGCACCCGCTCCAGCGCGTCGGGGGTGTGCGCGTAGTCGACGACGACGAGGAACGGCTGGCCGGCGCGGACCTGCTCGAACCGCCCCGGCACGGCGCCCACGCGGCTCAGGGCGCTGGCGATGGCGTCCGGCTCGAGGCCGAGCCCGAGCCCGGCACCGACCGCAGCCAGGAGGTTCATGACGTTGTGCTGCCCGATCAGCGGGGAGCGGAGGGCCAGGCGTCCGCGGGGCGTGTCGGCGGTGAGCCGGATCCCGTCGAGGGTGGACTCGTGCTCGACGGCCCGCACGGCGGCGCCCTCGCCCAGCCCGAAGGTGAGCACGGGCACGTCGAGGCCCCGGACCATCTCGATGCCGGCCGGATCGTCGGCGTTGACCACCGCGGCGCGACGCGGCTTGTCCGAGGCGGCCAGGAGCTCGAAGAGGTGTCGCTTGGCGGCCCGGTACTGGTCGAAGGTCCGGTGAAAATCCAGGTGGTCTTGCGTCAGGTTCGTGAAGACGGCGACGTCGAACGTCATTCCCTCGACGCGGGCCAGCGCCAGCGCGTGGGAGGAGACCTCCATCGCCACCCCTTGGATCCCGGCCGCCCGCATGCGGGCCAGAAGGGCCTGGAGATCGAGGGCTTCGGGCGTGGTCTGTCCGGCCGGGACCACCTCGGAGCCCAGCCGGTACTCGATGGTACCGATTACACCGGTCCTCATCCCGCGCGCCTGCAAGAGCGCTTCCACGAGGTAGGACGTGGTCGTCTTTCCATTCGTTCCCGTGATGCCGACGACGGTCAGGTGGCGCGACGGCTCACCGTACCAGGCCGCCGCCGCCCGGGCCAGTGCCAGGCGCGCCGAGGGGACGAGGACCTGGGCGACCGGCACGTCGGGCAGCGCCTCGCCCTCGGCCACGACCAGGGTCGCGCCCCGCGTTACCGCTTCCGGGATGAACCGGCGCCCGTCGTGCCGGAGCCCGGGCACGGCGACGAAGCACTGCCCGGACCGGACTGCGCGGGAGTCGGCGACGATGCCGGTGACCGTCTCGGGTGCGGTCCCGACCAGGCGCCGCTCGCCCAGGGCGGCCAGGAGCTCGCTCACCGGCATGCTCGAACGGTGCATCGCATCAGTCCGCTTCACCGCGGTCCGCCCCGACGGCGCGCTCCGGCCGCACCCCGGCCGGGCCCCGCGGATCGAGGCGGAGCCGCACGAGGGCGCCGGGCTCGAAAGGCGCCCCCGGCGGAGGATTCTGGGCCACCACCCGACCCCGGCCGCTCAACTCCACCCGCGCGCCGTGCTCGGCCAGCCATCGGAGAGCCTCCCGCAGCGGGACGCCGCGCAGGTCCGGCATCGTCCCGGGCGTGGTCGCGTCGGCCAGGCCGACGAGCCGGATGCGCGGGGCGCCGGCCGGCTCCCCGCCGGGGCCGGTGACGATCGGCACGGGCGGCTGGTCCTGCGGCGGCACGTCGAGATGGCGCAGGATCTCGCGGCCGATGGCCGCGAACACCGGCGCCGCCGCCTCGCTGCCCCAGCGCTCGGTGCGCGGCTCGTCGAGCAGCACCAGCATGACGAAGCGCGGATCGTCGGCGGGAGCGAAGCCGACGAACGAGAGCACCCCGGCCGCCCGCGAGTACCGGCGCATGTGGGGGTCGAGCTTCTGGGCCGTCCCCGTCTTGCCCGCCACCGCGTAGCCCGGGATGGCGGCCTTGTGCCCGGTGCCCTCGTCCACGACGCGCACCAGCAGGCGCGTGAGCGTGCGCGCCGTCTCGGGCGCGATCACGCGGCGGACGGCCACCGGCTCGATGCGCCGCACCTGCCGCCCGTCCGCGTCGAACACCGCCGAGACGATCCGCGGTCTCACCAGCACGCCGCCGTTGGCCACGGCCCCGAAGGCCGCCACCATCTGCAGGGCGGTGACCGAGATCTCCTGGCCGATGGACAGGGTGGGCAGCGACAGCGCCGACCAGCGGGCCGGCTCGCGCAGCACCCCGCGGCTCTCGCCGGCCAGCCCGACGCCCGTGGGCTGGCCGAAGCCGAACGCCGTCATGTAGCGGTAGTAGCGTTCCGGTCCCAGGGCCAGGCCGACCTTGATGGACCCGACGTTGGACGAGTTCTGGAGCACCTCGGCGAAGGTCAGCCACCCGTAGGGCTTCCAGTCCCGGATGGTGGTGCGGGCCACCGTGATCCGGCCGTTCTCGGCGAAGATACGATCGTCCGGTCCCACCAGGCGCTCCTCGAGCGCGGCGGCGGCCAGGATCACCTTGAAGGTGGAACCGGGCTCGAACGGATCGGTCACGGCCCGGTTGCGCCAGTGCTCGCGCGAGGGCACCTCCAGGAACGTGTTGGGGTTGAAGGTCGGGCGGATGGCCACGGCCAGGAGGTCGCCGTTGCGGGGGTCCATCACCACCGCCATCGCCGCCTTGGCCCCGGTCCGGCGCCAGGCGGCGTCGATCTCCCGCTCGGCGACGTACTGGATGTGGGCGTCGAGGGTGAGCATGACGCCGCGGCCGGGGGTGGGAGGTTGCAGCACGCGCTGCACCTCCACGTCGCGCCCCAGCGCGTCGCGACCGACGACGGCGCGGCCCGGAGTGCCGGCCAGCGTGTCGTCCCAGGCCCGCTCGATGCCCTCCAGGCCGCCGTCGGCGCCCTCGAAGCCGATGACGTGCGCGGCCAGCTCGCGGTTCGGGTAGAGCCGCAGCGGTTCGGGCACCAGGCCCAGCCCCGGCTCGCCCAGCGCGCGCACGGCCTCGGCCACCGGCGGCGGCAGGCGGCGCTTGAGCCAGACGAACGGACGGGCGCTCGCCAGCGCGGTCCTCAATTCCGCCTCGGGCACCGCCAGGATGCCGGCCAGGCGCCGGGCCAGCCCGGCGGGGTCCGTGACCAGGCGCGGGTGGGCGAACAGCGACTCGGCCGGCCCCGAGGCGGCCAGCGAGGTGCCGTGGCGGTCCACGATGGGCCCGCGCTGGGCGTGGAGCACGACCGTGCGCGAGTACTGGCGCTCGGCCATCGCCGCCAGCTCCGGCCCCTGGAGCAGCATCAGGTGCGACAGGCGCACCAGGATGCCGGTGAAGCCCACGGTCAGCGCCGCCGCCAGGATGAGCACGCGGACGCGGAGCGCGGTGCCGGTCACTGCGCCAGCGCGGCCTTCGGTCGGGTGGCGGGGCCGGGATCGCCGGCGCTCGCCGTCAGGCGGTGACGGGCGGCGAAACCGGTGCCGTCGGTGACGTACTCGCGTGCCAGCCGCACCTGCTTCGGCGAGGGCGGCACCAGGCCGAGCTGGCGGGCGCGGCCCTCGATGCGAGCCGGCGAGCGCAAGGTGGCCGCCTCGACCTCCAGCTCGCGCAGGCGTTCCTCGAGCCGGGCCCGCTCGGCGGCCAGCTGGTCCAGGCGATAGCCGAGCTGCACCTGGTGCAACCGCAGGCCGACCAGCGCCAGGCCGGCGAGGACGAGGGCGAAGCCGCCGGCCAGCGCGATGGCGATCGTGCGACGCGTCCGGGGATCGGGATCGCGGTGCAGGCGCTGGCGCAGTCTCATGCCACCCGCTCCAGGACGCGCAGCCGGGCGCTGCGCGCGCGGGGGTTGGCCCGGACCTCGTCCGGCCCCGGCCCGAGCGGTGCGGGCTCGAGCTCCACGAAGCCCTCCCCGGCCAGACGCCGGAACGCGCGCTTGACGAGGCGGTCCTCCCCCGAGTGGAAGGCGATCACGGCCAGCCGGCCGCCCGTCTCGAGCAGCGCCGCCGCCTCGGGCAGCGCGGCTTCCAGCGCACCGGCCTCGTCGTTGACCGCCATGCGGACGGCCTGGAACGTCCGCGTGGCGACGTGACGGGTCCGCGACCAGGCCGCCCGGGGCACGGCGCGCTTCACCGCCTCGACGAGGTCGGCGGTCGTCCTCAGCGGACGGCGCCGCACGATGGCCCGGGCGATGCGCCGGGCATGCGGCTCGTCGCCGTACTCGGCGAGGATCCGCGCCAGCTCCGGCTCCGGTAGCCGGTTCAGCAGTTCGGCCGCCGTCGGGCCGCGTGTGGGATCCAGCCGCATGTCCAGGGGTTCGTCCTGCTGGAACGAGAAGCCGCGGCCCGACTCCTCGAGCTGGTAGGAGGAGACGCCGAGGTCGAGCAGGACCCCGCGCGCGCGGTCCACCCGCTGGGCGCGCGCGGTCGTCCCGAGATCACGGAAGCTGGCCTGCACCAGGCGGGCCCGGTCGCCGAACCGCGCCAGGCGGGCGCGGGCGCGGGCCAGCGCCTCGGGGTCGACGTCGAGCCCGAGCAGCCGCACCCCGGCCGGGAAGGTCTCGAGCAAGGCTTCGGCATGTCCGCCCATTCCCACCGTCCCGTCGATCATCCAGCCCTCGCCGCGCGGCCGCAGGACGAACACGACCTCGTCGACCAGGACCGGCCGGTGAACCGCTACACTCCCAGTTGCGCCAGGCGCTCGAAGAGCGACGGCAACCCGTCGCCGTTGGAGCGCTCGTACTCGTCGAACCGCACGCGATCCCAGACCTCGAAGAACGGCCGCCCGGGTCCCACCAGCGTGACGTCCTTGACCAGTCCGGCCTGCTGGCGGCTGTCCGCCGGCAGCAGGATGCGACCGGCGCCGTCGAGGTCCACTTCCTTGGCGCGCGAGATGTAGAGCCGGCCCAGCTTGCGCACCTCGGGATTGAACGCCGACTGCTCGCTGATGCGCCGCTCCTGCTTCTCCCACTCCTCGAACGGATACACCTCGAGCGCGATCTCGTTCGGAACGACGATGAGTCCGCCTTCGTACTGCGCCAGCACGTCGCGGAACCGGGCCGGAATGCTGAGCCGCCCCTTCGGATCGATCGTGTGCTGGTAGCGGCCTCGAAACATGTCCTTGCGACTCCCGCCCCCGCCGGCCCGTGTCGTGGGACGCCATTCCACTTCATCCCACTTCGTCCCACCTGGCGGCGAATGTACAGTTGCCAAAAAGGCCTGTCAAGGGAAAAGGACGATTTTTTCGGGACTTTTCGCCTCGGTGTAAGCCTGCCAACGGGTCGTGGCGTCCCGGGCCTTGGAACCCTCCGGGTAGGGTTCCAAGGCCCGTTCGGAATCAGGACCGCGGCTGGTAGTGCCGGAGAGCCTCCGGGATCCACGCCTCGATCTGGCGGAGGCGGGTCTCGGGCGCCGGGTGGGTGGAGAGGAATTCAGGCGGCCGCTGGCGCTCCCGCCCGGCGGCGGCCATCCGCTGCCAGACCTCGCGCGCCGCGGCCGGGTGATAGCCGGCCTTGGCCATGTAGATGAGGCCCAGGCGGTCGGCCTCCGACTCCTGGGCGCGGCTCCACGGCAGCAGCAGCCCGACGGCGGCGCCGGCGCCGAGCAGCGATGTCACCGCCTGCACGGTGCGCGGGTCGTTGCGCGCCAGCGCCGCCTGGGTCGCGGCCAGACCGGTCTGGACCAGCAGCGTCTGGCTCACCCGCTCGCCGCCGTGGCGCGCCACGGCGTGCGCGACCTCGTGGCCCAGCACGGTGGCGAGGCCCGGGTCGTCGCGGGTGAGCGGCAGGATGCCGGTGTAGACGGCGACCTTGCCGCCCGGCAGGCAGAACGCGTTGGCCTGCTTGTCCTCGAGGACCTTGAACTCCCACTGGTAGTCCGTCCGGCCCGTGGCCTCGGCGATCCGCCGCCCGACGCGGGTGACCTGCTCGTTCAGCGCCGGATCGCTCGACACGCGGGACTTGTTCAACACCTCCTGGTAGGCGGTGAGTCCCATGGAGAGCTCGGCGCCTTCCGGCAGCAGCATGAGCTGGCTGCGTCCGGTGAAGGGCACCGTCTGACAGCCCGCCGCGCCGGCGGCGAGCAGGCCGAGCAGCCGGCGACGTGAGAACGACACGCGCGTCCCCGGGCGACTGCGGCCGGCCCCGCTACCGGACCAGCGCGGCGTAGACGACGTTCTTGTAGAGCATCCGGGTATGGATCCGGTGCGAGGGCCCCTGCGCCATCAGGATGCCGAGCAGCTGCTCCTTGGGGTCGATCCAGAAGCTCGTGCCCCAGATGCCGGCCCACATCGCGTCGCCGCGGGAGCCGGGCACCCAGGCCACACCCTCGTGCAGGCGCACGCCGAACCCGAGGCCGAAGCCGTACCCGGGGCCGGTCGTGGCCACGGTCGTGCCGCCGAGCCCGACGGTGTGGTCGGAGAGCATGAACTCGACGGTCTTCCGGCTCAGGTAGCGCTTGCCCTGGAACTCGCCGCCGTTCAGCACCATCTGGGCGAACCGGAAGTAGTCCTCGCCCGTTCCCACCAGCCCCGCCCCGCCCTTCAAATAGCTGCGGCCGGCCGGGTTCTCGAGGATGCGGTAGGCCTTGGCGAGGGTGGCCTTCAGCGGGTCGGCGTCGAACGCGTCGGCCAGCCGCGCGGCCCGGTCGGGCGGCACCCAGAACGCCGTGTCCTTCATGCCGAGCGGCTCGAACAGCATCTCCCGCAGCAGCTGGTCCAGCGGCTTCTTGGCCACCCGCTCGAGCAGCAGGCCGAGGACGTCGGTGGCAATGGAGTACTCCCAGAAGGTCCCGGGCTGGTGGGCGAGCGGGATCTGGCCCAGGCGCCGGAGCATCTCGTCGCCCGTGATGTCGGTCTCCCGGGCCTCGATGTTGGCCTCCTCGTACATCTTCTTGATGCGTGCCGACTTCGTGCTACCGGCGTAGACGAAGCCCGCGGTGTGGCGCAGGAGGTCGTGCACCGTGATGGGCCGGTCCAGCGGGACGTCCCCGGCCGGCGTCTCGACCTTGAGCTCCTTGAGCTCGGGCAGCCAGGTCGTGATCGGGTCGTTGAGCTTCACGGCCCCGCGCTCGACCAGCATCATGGCGGCCACGCTGACGACGGGCTTGGTCATCGAGGCCAGGCGGAAGATCGCGTCCCTGGTCATGGGCCGCGTCTTGGCCGCGTCGAGGTAGCCGTGGGCCTCGTGGTGCACGATCGTGCCCCGCCGGGCGACCAGCGTCACCGCCCCCGGGAAGATCCCCCTCTCGACCTGCTCCAGCATGACCGGCCCGATCCGGGCCAGGCGCTCGCGGGACAGGCCGGCGATCTCGTCGCCGGCGCGCGGCCGTGCGGCCTGGGCGTGAACGACGAGCGGACAGAGGACCAGCGCGACGAGCAGCGCGAGGGACGGACGGAACGGCTTCCGCATGGCGGCCCCTCCAGGTCGGCGATTGGTGGGCGGTAGCATAGCGGAGCCGGCGGGATCGAGAAAGAGGGTCCCGCCGCCGGCGTCGCGACCGTCGGACGCTCGGCGGATCTCAGCGGTTGCGGAGGCGGACCAGCGTCGAGGCGCGCGCCTCGGCCCGGCGACCGGGGCCGGCGGCCACGTGGTCGGGCTCGGTGGTGAGGTCGATCCCGATGGCCCGGACGGCCGTGGGGTGGCCGGTCGGCGCGCCGGCGGCGTCGAGGTAGGTGAACCGGAGCGCCCGGACCCCGTTGATCACCGGCTGGGCGCCCCCGCCGGCATCCCGGCGCAGGATGCGTCCCTGCAGCCACCAGGTCACCGTCTCCCCGTTGCCGGCGATGACCCCGTCGCCGTCGAGGTCGAACTGGATGACCAGGCGCGTGGGCTCGGCGACCGAGACGGCCGGGAAGCCGGCGTCCGGCCGCCCCCGTCCGGCCTGGCGGATCTCGCGCGCCATCCGTTCGAGCGCCACCCGCGCGCTCTGCTGGCTCTCGACCCGGGCGGCGCCGAAGGCGTGCAGGCGCTGGCCCTCGTCGAGGAGCCCGAGCGTGGCGGCCAGCAGCAGGCCGAGCACGGCCAGCGACACCAGGAGCTCGGTCAGCGACATGGGCCGAGCCTCGCCGCCCGGCCCGCCGCCGTCAATGTCCGAAGTTGTGCTCAGCCGGCTCGGCCGCCGGCGTCTCAGTCGAGCGGCGGGCGGTGCTGGGCCCAGGGCCGGGCGCGCTCGAAGGCGGCGGCGGCCCGCAGCACGCCCAGGTCGTCGAACCGGCGCCCGACGATCTGGAGACCCACCGGCAGCCCGCTGCGGCTGAAGCCGGCCGGCACCGACACCGCCGGCTGGCCGGTCAGGTTGAACGGGTAGGTGAACGGGATCCAGTCGTAGCGGCCGATCGGACGGCCGGCGATCTCGGTCGGCGCGTCGGCGGTGCACGCAAACGGCAGGCAGGCGATGGTGGGGGTCACCAGCAGGTCGTACGTCTCGAAGAACCGGCGGACGTGCTGCCACCAGGCGAGCCGGTCGAACCAGGCCTGCACGTACCGGGTCGGCGGATTCTTCAGCGTGCGCTCGATGATCTCGACCAGGCCGGGCTCGAGCTCCTTCCGACGGTCCAGATAGGGCGCCAGGCGCGTGGCGATGCCGCCGCAGAAGATCTGGTCCCACGCCTCGTGGGGCGAGGGCCACTTCGGGTTCACGGTCTCCACCCGGGCCCCGAGCTCGCGGAAGGCCCGGACGGCCCGGGCGCAGACGGCCTTCACCTCCGGGTCCACTACCGGCGCGAAGCCGAGGTCGTCGGTCCAGGCCACGCGCAGACCGCGCAGCGAGGTGGCTCGCGCCGCCCGCAGGTAGTCGGCGCCGTCGGCCGGCAGCGAGTAGAGGTCGCGCTCGTCGGGCCCGGCCGAGACCTGGAGCATCAGCGCCGCGTCGGCGACGGTGCGGGTCATCGGCCCGATGTGCGAGAGGCTCCAGGCTCCGCTGAACGGGTAGGTCGGGATCCGCCCGTAGGAGGGCTTGAACCCGACGATGCCGGTGCAGGCGGCCGGGATCCGGATCGACCCGCCGCCGTCGGTGCCGACGTGGAGCGGCCCCAGCCCGGCCGCGGCCGCCGCCGAGGCGCCGCCCGAGGAGCCGCCGGGCGTGCGCTCGAGGTCCCACGGGTTGCGGGTCGGCCCGAAGAGGAGGTTGTGGGTGGAGCCGATCCAGCCGAGCGTGGGCGTGTTGGTCTTGCCGAGCAGGATGCCGCCGGCGGCCAGGAGCCGCTCGACCATCGGCGCGTCCTCGTCGGGCACGTGGTCGCGGTAGAGTGGCGTCCCGAAGGTCGTCCGCACGCCGCGGGTGATGACCAGGTCCTTGACCGAGAACGGCACGCCGTGGAGCGGCCCCAGCCGGGCGCTCCGGCGCATCACGGCCCGCTCGGCCGCCCGGGCCCGGCGCCGGGCCTCGTCGGCCGTGAGCGTCACGTAGGCGTTGAGCCGGGGGTTGACCTTCTCGATCCGCGCCAGCACGGCGTCCACCACCTCCACCGGGGAGACCTTGCGGGTGCGGATCAGGGCGGCCAGCTCGGTCGCGGACAGCCAGCAGAGATCGTCCTTGGCCATGGGGTTCTCCTCGAGGTCAGGCCCCGCGCAGGCGCGGGTCGAGCGTGTCGCGGAGGGCGTCGCCCAGCAGGTTGGAGCCGAAGACGGCCAGGCTGATGGCGATGCCCGGGAACAGGACCAGGTGCGGCGCCTTGGCCGCGTACTCGGCGGCCGAGACCGACAGCATCCGCCCCCAGGACGGGTAGGGCTCGGGCACGCCCAGGCCCAGGAAGGACAGCGCCGCCTCCACCAGGATGGCGCTGCCGAGCTGGGCGGTGGTGAGCACGATGAACGGCCCGATGGTGTTGGGCAGGATGTGGCGGAACGCCGTCCGGAAGTGGCCGACTCCGAGCGCCCGGGCCGCCTCGATGTACTGCATCTCGCGGATGGCCAGCACGCTGGCTCGGATCACCCGCGCCGCCCGCGGGATGATCGGGATCGAGATGGCGATGATCACGTTGGGCAGCGAGGGTCCGAGCGCCGCCGACATGACGAGCGCCAGCACCAGCAGCGGCAGCCCCTGAAGGATGTCGAGCAGCCGCTGGCTGATCAGGTCGGTCTTGCCGCCGAAGTAGGCGGACAGCAGCCCGATGAGGCCGCCGAGCACCGAGCCCAGCAGCGTGGACAGCACGCCGACCACCAGCGACACCCGCGAGCCGTGGATGATGCGGCTGTAGATGTCGCGCCCCAGGTGATCGGAGCCCAGCCAGTGCTCGGGCCCGGGCGGGGCCAGCGTGTGGGCGGCGTCGGTGGCGATGGGGTCGTGGGTGGAGAGCGGCTCGGCGAGGATGGCCGTCACCACCATGAGGAGCATGAGCGCGCCGCCCACGGCGCCCAGCGGCTTCTTGCGGCAGAAGCGCGCGACCACCGCCAGGGCGGACGCCCGGCGGACGGGCGGCGCGGCCACCGTGAGGACCTCCAGGCGGGCGTCGGCCGCCACCCGGTCAGTCGCCATACCGCACCCGCGGGTCGAGCCAGCCGTAGAGCAGGTCCACGGCCAGGTTCGACAGGACCACCACGATGGCGATGAACATCACCAGGTTCTGCACCACCGGGTAGTCGCGCCAGAGGATCGCCTGCACCAGGAATCGGGCCACCCCGGGCAGGTTGAACACGGTCTCGGTGACCACCAGGCCGCCGATCAGGAACGCGAACTCGATGCCGATGACGGTGATGACCGGCAGCATGGCGTTCTTGAGCGCGTGGCCCCAGATCACCGCCTGGCCGCGCTGGCCCTTGGCCCAGGCGGTGCGGATGTAGTCCTCGCGCAGCACCTCCAGCATCGCCGACCGGGTGATGCGCGTGATCAGCGCCGAGGACCGGTAGCCGACAGCCAGCGCCGGCAACAGGAACTGGACCGCGTGGATCTTGAAGTCGGTCGTCGGAGAGACGTAGGTCACCGGCGGGATCCAGCCGGCCCAGGCCACCAGGGCCAGGATGATGACCATGCCGAGCCAGAACGAGGGCATGCTGAGCCCGGCCAGCGAGAACACCCGCAGCGCGTAGTCGAGCGCGGTGTCCTGGCGCACGGCACTCACCACGCCGGTCGGCACTCCGAGCAGGACGGCGATGATGGTGGACAGGATGGCCAGCTCGACGGTGACCGGCACCAGCGGCCGGATCACCTCCCAGGCCGGCAGGTCGTACCGGTAGGACTTGCCCAGGTTGCCGGTGAAGATCTCCCCCAGCCAGTCCACGTACTGCCGCCAGATCGGCCGGTCCAGGCCCAGCTCCTTCATGATGGCCTGCTTGTCGGCCTCGCTGACGTAGCCGCCGGTGGCGAAGAGGATGTCGACGATGTTGCCGGGGGCCAGGCGGAGGAGCAGGAAGATCACGACCGACATGCCGAACAGCGTCAGCACCGCGATGCCGAGCCGATGGGCGACGTAGGTCCGCGTGGCCGCCTCCGCGCTGGCCCCTTGGGCCGGACTACTTGTCCAGCCAGACCTCCTGCATCCGGCCGTAGTTGTAGATGGACTGGTGGGGGACCAGGTTCTTCACGTGGTCCCACCGCATGAAGTAGTCGAGGCGCCAGTCGATCATCGGCCGGGCCGCGTCCTCCTCGAGCTTCTTCTGGATCTGCCACACCAGCGCCAGGCGCTTCTTGGCGTCGAGCTCCTGGGATTGGGCGTCGATCAGCTTCATCACCTCTTCGCTGCAGTAGCCGGTGTAGTTCCGGGGCGAGCCGCAGGCGTAGTTCTCGTAGAAGTTGGCGTCCGGGTCGTCGGGGCCGATGCCGGTCAGGTTCGGGGCCGCCTCGTACTCCTTGCGGGTCGCCAGCGGGTGCCACTGCGCGGTCTCGATCTGCTTCAGGGTAGCCTCCACGCCGACCTGCTTGAGCTCGTTGATGACGAACGAGGCGAAGTCGAGGTAGATGGCGATGGCACGGGTGGCCATTTCGATGCGGAGCGGGTTCTGCGGCCCGAACCCGGCCTCGGCCAGGAGCTTGCGGGCCCGGGCCTTCTCCTCGGCCGGCTTGCCGTAGCCCGGCAGCGAGTTGAGGTCCTTCTCCAGCAGCCCCCAGGTGCCGTAGGGCCTGGGCGCCATGGCGGCGCCGACCACCGCCCCGCCCTGGTGCACGGCCTGGACCGCCGCGCGCCGGTCGATGGCCAGGCTGATGGCCCGGCGGACGCGGACGTCGTTGAAGGGCGGCCGGGTGGCGTTGAGCAGCAGGTTGTCGTTGACGTTCTGGTTGGCGATGGTGACCTTGATGCGCGGCTCGGCCTTCGTCACCTGCTCGGCGATGGTCTTGGTGCCCTCACCGGGGAAGGCGACGTCCAGGCGGCCGCTCTGCAGCGCGGCGAACCGGGTGCCGCGCTCGGCGATGACGAGGTAGCGCAGGCCGTCCAGGTACGGACGGCCCTTGATGAAGTAGTCCGTGTTCTTCACGTACTCCACCGACTCGCCGCGCTTCCACTCCTTGACCTTGAAGGGCCCGGTGCCGACGCAGCCGGTCCGGTAGTTGGCCACCGGCACGTGGGCGGCGTAGACCGGCGAGTAGCCCGAGGCCAGCATCATGAGCAGCGAGGGCTGCGGCCGCTTGAGCCGGAAGACCACCGTGTGCGGGTCGGGCGCCTCGATGGCCTCCACGTTGGCGTACCAGTCCTTGCGCGGGTTGATCCGCAGCTTGGCGGTGGCGTCCGGCGCCTCCCGGACCATGTCGAAGGTGTACTTGACGTCCTTGCTGGTGAAGGGTTGGCCGTCGTGCCAGGTGACGTTCTTGCGGAGGAAGAAGACCAGGTTGCGGTAGTTGTCCTGCCAGGACCACTTCTCGGCCAGCTCGCCGATGATGGTGTCCATGCTCTCCTGCTGCTTGAGCGGGTCGAAGATGACCAGGTTGCTCAGGCAGGGCATGGCCGGCCATACCGTGGAGATCGTGGCCGTCTCGTGGATGGAGAACCCCTGCGGCAGGTCTTCCCGCTGCATGATGTTGAGGACGCCGCCGGACTTGGGCGCCTGGCCGATCGCGGGGGTGCTTACGGCGACCAGGCCCACCGCCAGCGCAAGGACGAGCAGGGCGACGGCGACACGCGTGCGTGACATGCGTCCCTCCTGGGTGGCCGAGCGGGTTTTGGCGCGCAGTGTACGTGAAAAGGCGGGAGCCGACAAGGACGGCTCACCACAGGCCCAGCAGCAGGTGGAGCCCGTAGAGGGCGCCGCCGGCCAGCCCCCCCACCACCGTGCCGTTGACGCGGATGAACTGGAGGTCGTCGCCGGCGTGCTCCTCGATGAGCCGGACGGCCCCCTGCGGGCCCAGCGCGCGGACGCCCTTCTCGATCAGCGTGGCGATGCGGCCATGGTGACGGTCGAGGGCTTCCAGGGCCCGGGCCTTGACCCAGCGCTCGACCTCGCCGCGCAGCGCCGGGTCGGCCAGCACGAGCCGGCGCCAGCGCTCGAGCCGATCGGCCACCCAGGCCACCGTCTCCGAGGCCGGGCGGGCCAGGTCCGCGACCAGCGCCCGCCGCAGAGCGGCTACGACGTCCTCGACCAGGCCCGTGAGCACGGGGCTGCCGACCACCTCGGCCTTGAACGCCTCCACCCGGCCGGCGATCTCGGCGTCGCGGCGCAGGCGTTCGGCCAGCTCGCCCACGGCGTCCGCCAGCTGGCGCCGCAGCGGGTGACCGGGATCGGCCGCCACGTCGGCCAGGCCGGCGTGCAGCGCCGCCACCAGGCGCGCGCGGTCGATCAGGCCGAAGAGGTCGGCGAGCCCGATGGCCAGCCGCGGGTACAGTCCCGTCCGCTCCCGGTAGTGAGCCAGGATCTCGTCCATCAGGTCGCCGACCGCCCGCTGGACCTCGGGCCGCTCCAGCGCCTCGCTCAGGGCCCGGGCCACCGCGCCCACCGCGCGCTCCAGCCAGCCGTGCTGCCGGGCCAGGTCGAGCGCGGACGCCAGCACCGGCGCCAGGGGCCGGGCGGCGAGGAAGCGCTGCAGGCGGGCGACCAGGTCCGCGCTCCCCACGGCCGGCAGCTCCCGCGCGACCCACTCCAGCACCGTCCGGGTCGCCGCCTCCAGGTCGCGGCGGCCCAGCCGCTCGGCGAAGCGTGCGATCAGGTCGGCCACGTCGATCCGCGTCAGCTCGTGGGCGAGGTACTCGCGGGTCAGGACGCGGTCGCCGACCATCGTTCCCACGCGCTGGGCCAGCATCTCCCAGTTGTTGGGGATGAGGCCCGTGTGCGGGATGGGCAGGCCCAACGGGCGGCGAAACAGCGCGGTGACGGCGAACCAGTCGGCCAGCCCGCCCACGATGCCGGCCTCGGCGACGGCCAGGATCCAGCCGCCCCACCAGGAGTGTCGGAACGGATAGGCGAGCACGGCCACGACGGCCGCCGCCAGCAGGACCGAGAGGGCGAGCCGCCGCTTGGTCCGCACGTCGGTCAGTCGAGCAGGAAGTCGAGCATGCGCTCGGTGGCGTCGGGGCCCGGCGGGTAGGTGTGGGTGCCGCGCGCGTCGCCGCCGCTCCAGGCGTGGCCCATCCCCGGGACCAGCCAGGTCTCGAGCACCGGGCGCCCGGCCGTGTCGCGGTGCAGCGCGTGCCGCGCGGCCCCCCGGCCCTCCTCGACGACCGTCGTTGCGCCGTGCAGCGCGGCGAACATCCGTCCCAGCGCCTCCAGGTTGGCCGGGCTGACCACCGAGTCGTCGGCGCCGTGCCAAAGGGTGGCGCGCACCGGCCGGGCCCGTGGCCCCATGGCGG
>DATLZL010000490.1:0-3113 GCA_035574035.1 Binatia bacterium
CTGCAGGCGCTGCACCAGCAGCTGCGGGCCGCGCAGCGCCAGCTGCGCGACCGGCTCTACGGCCCGAACCCGCCGAGCGTGGCCGACCTGGAGCCCATCAACCGGCTGCGCGAGCAGCTGGCGGCCGAGCGCCTGCAGATCGCCCTCGAGATCCGCGGCGTCCTGACCCCGGAGCAGCTCGCGCGGGCCGCCCAGATCCGGCAGCAGCTCGAGCAGCTCCGGCAGCAGGAGCGGAGCCTGCTGACCCCGTCGTCGTAAGCGCGGACCTGATCGATCACCTGCCGGCCGGCGCGGGTCGTGGCATCCGCGCCGGCCGGACTCTCGTCACGAGCCCCCGGCGCCCCGGCTCTCGGCGATCTCCTCCAGCCGGCGGCCGCGGGTCTCCAGGCCCGTGGCCACCAGGACCGCCGCCGCCAGCACCATCGGCGCCGCCGCCACCAGGGCCGCGACCGTCAGGGTGCCGGTCGCGGCCAGCAGCGAGGCGACGAGCGGCGGGCCGAAGATCCCACCCACCTTGCTGCTGGCCGCCGCCAGTCCGCTGCCGGTGCCCCGGAGGGCGGTCGGGTACACCTCGGCCGTGTACGGCGAGAGGATCGCGATCACGCCGCCGCTGGACACCAGCACGCCGACGATGAGCGCCGCCAGGACCGCGCGGCTGCCGGCGGTGGGATCGAGCACCGCGAACGCCAGCAGCGTGGCTCCGGTCGCCAGCGCGTAGGCGATCATCGTGCGCCGGCTGCTCCACCGACCGTAGAGCCAGGCCACCAGCGCCGTGCCGGGGACGGAAACGAGCGCCGAGAGGAAGAGCAGCCGGCTGGCGCCCCCGGCCTCGAAGCCGGCGTCGTGCAGCACGGTCGGGAGGAAGGTGATGAATCCCCAGTTCACGATGCCCCAGCCGAGCCCGTAGAGCACCACCGTCACCGTCTGCGCTCGCAGGCCCCTCCGGAAGAGCTGGCCGAGATCCGCGTAGCGGGCGAGTCCCGGGCCCCCGGTCGGCGAGGCGCCCGGCGCGACGGCGCCGGCCGGACGCTCGGCGATCCGGACGCCGAAGCGCGCCATCACCGCGCGAGCGTCGTCGAGCCGGCCGCACTGGAGCAGGAAGCGCGGCGACTCGGGGATCCACCGGTTGAGCCAGAGCATCAGCAGCCCGGTCGGCAGGTTCAGGAACCAGAGGACCCGCCAGCCGAAGTGGGGCTCGAGCAGCGCCGCCGCCCCGGCCGCCGCCAGGTAGCCGCCGGCCGTGCCCAGGCCCCCGTGCAGCACGACGAGCCAGCCGCGGTGGCCGGCCGGCACGCACTCGGCCATCAGCGCGTACACGATGGGCAGCATCCCGCCCGCCGCCGTCCCCATCAGCAAGCACATGAACACGTTCCAGCCGAAGGCCGGCATCGCGCCGCAGATCGCCGTGCCGACGAACAGGATGGACGACAGCAGGATGGCGGCCCGCCGGCCGAGCCGGTCGGCCAGGACGCCCCACACGATGGACCCGACGACGGTGCCCGTGAGCGCGGAGATCGGGAAGACCGAGACCTCCAGGGTGCCGAGCCCGTACTCGGCCTTCATGCCCGGCATGACGAAGCCCAGCGTGGCCGGCTTCATGACGTCCACGACCAGCGCGAGGCCGAGCACGAACAGCAGCCCCCAGTGCGCCGGCGACAGCGCCGCTTCGTCCATCGCCTGCAGGTGGTAGCGATCGGCGACCGCCCGGCCGGCGGCGAGCGCCGACCGACGCGGAAACAGGCCCCAGCCGGCGAGCAGGATGCCGGCGCCGATCAATCCCATTCCCACCTGCATCTCCGGCCCCATCGGCATCCCGGCCATCCGGTAGTGCATCGCCGCCGCCGACACGAAGCCCGGCAGGTGGAGCAACACCCCGACGGCCACCATCGCCGTCCCCGCCCAGAACGCCCAGGCGTGGTGGAACTCGATTCCGACCCTCGCTGGCATGGCCGCCGGAGAGTCTACCTCGCGTACCGCGCTCAGCCCGGCATTCCCTGACCCGCACCTGCCCCTCGTGGGGCACTGCGCCGGGGTTCTTCAGGTTGACAGGACGGCCGACGCTCCGGACAATTCGAGGTTGCATGTCTGGGCGGGGCGACCGAATCGACCTGGGGATTCGGGGTCTCCACGCCGCCGTCGGCGATCACATCGCTTACTTCTGGGAGACGGAGCCCCAGTTCACCGAGGCGGTGGACTTTTTGCGGGTCGGGCTCGCGGCGAGCGATCACGCCGTGGTCTTCGGTCACGAGGAGGCGAGCCGGGCCGTGCTCCGCGTCCTCCAGCGGACCGGTCACGACGTCGAGGCGCTCCAGCGGGCCGGGCGCCTGTCGGTCGCCGGGCCGGAGCCGAGCAGCGAGGCGATGCTGGCCAGCCTGGGGGCCACGTTCCAGCGCGCGGTCGACGCTGGAGCGCCGCTGATCCGGCTCCTGGGCAACATCGGCTGGGGCCGCGCGGGATGGCCCGCCGACGACGATATCATGCGGTTCGAGGCCCGGGTGACCGGCGCCGCCGCGCAGTTCCCCAGCGTGGTGGTGTGCATGTACGATCTGAAGACGCTCGGCGGCCGCATCATCGCCCACTGCGCCTTCGGCACGCACCCGCTGACGATCTACCGCAACGTCATCCGCGAGAACCCGCTGTACGTCCCGCTCGAGGAGTTCCTGACCGGCCTGGACGAAGCGCGAGGCCAACCCGCGGCCTGACGGACGGGCCGTCAGCGGACGACGCGGAGAGCCCCGGCCTCGACGACCAGCCGCGCCGGGGTGGAGCCGGCGGGCTCGCCGTCGGTGTGGATGGGCAGCGGCGCCTCGGCCTCGATCCTCACCTCCGCCGCCCGCGCGGTGACGACCCGCGGGTGGCGGACGTGCCAGCCGACGTAGACGGTCGGCAGCCAGGCCAGGAACGCGACGCGCGAGAGGCGGCCGAGAACGACGACGTCGAGACGACCGTCCCCGGGGTCGGCGGCCGGCGCGATGCGCATGCCGCCGCCGTAGGCGCGGCCGTTGGCGACCACCACCGCCCACGCGCTGCCTTGCCAGCGGCGGCCGCCGTCGCAGCCGACGCTGACCCGCACGGGGCGTCCCGATCCCAGCGCGGCGAGCGCCTGGCGCAGG
>DATLZL010000491.1:0-2201 GCA_035574035.1 Binatia bacterium
CTCTCCCGGCCCCGCCCCGACCCCGGCGCCGAGCTATGCGCCCACGCCGCGCCCCCGAGCCTCCAGCTCGGCCAGCAGCGCGGCGTGGACGCGCCGCACCTGGGCCTCGGTGGCCGCCCGGTCGCCGGAGTTGTCGATGACGTAATGCGCGAGCCGCGCCTTCTCGCTGACCGGCATCTGGCTCCGGACCCGCCGCAGCGCTTCCTCGCGCGAAAGCCCGTCGCGGGCCATGAGCCGAGCGATCTGCGTCTCCTCGCCGGCGACCACCACGACCAGCCGGTCCATCATCCGGTGGCTGCCGCTCTCGATCATCACCGGCGCGTCGAAGACGACGATGCCCCGGTAGCCCTCGGCGGCCAGGCGCTCCAGGTGGTCGAGGAACCGGCGGCGGATGGCCGGATGCGTGATCTCCTCCAAGCGCCGGCGGCGGGCGCCGTCGGCGAAAACGATCGCGCCCAGGCGCGGCCGGTCCAGCGTGCCGTCGGGCCGGATCACCTCGGGCCCGAACTCCCGGCGGATCGCTTCCAGCGCCGGTTGCCCGGGCTCGACCACGTCGCGCGCGAGCTGGTCGGCGTCGATCACGACGCAGCCCAGCGCGCGCAGCAGGGCCGACACCGTGCTCTTGCCCGTGGCGATCCCGCCGGTGAGCCCGACCAGCAGGAACGGCCGGGCGGTCACACCTCGGCCCAGTCCCGGCCGACCTTGACGTCCACGATGACCGGCACCCGGAGCGGCAGCGCGCTCTCCATGATCGAGCGGGCCAGGGTCGCCACCGTCTCGACCTCCTCGGGCGGAGCCTCGAACAGCAGCTCGTCGTGGACCTGCAGCAGCATGCGGGCCCGCAGGCCGCGCTCGCGCAGCGCGCGGTGCACGCGGACCATGGCGATCTTGATCATGTCGCTGGCCGTGCCCTGCACCGGCGCGTTCATGGCCATGCGCTCGGCGGCGCCGCGGGCCACCGGGTTCTGGCTCAGCAGGTCGGGCAGGTAGCGGCGGCGGCCCAGCAGCGTGGCCACCCAGCCCCGCTCGCGCCCCTCGGCCAGCGTGCGGTCGATGAAGGCCCGCACCCGCGGGTGGGTGGCAAAGTACGCCTGGATGTAGCGCTGGGCCTCCTTCTGGTCGATGCGGGTGGCCTGCGAGAGACCGAAGGCGCTGACGCCGTAGAGGATGGCGTAGTTGGCCGACTTGGCGATCGTGCGCTGCAGCGGGGTGACCTCCTCCGGCCGCACGCGGAACACCTCGCAGGCCGTGCGGGTGTGGATGTCCTCGCCGCGCTGGAAGGCCTCGATGATCGCCGGCTCCTCGGAGAGGTGGGCCAGGATGCGCAGCTCGATCTGGGAGTAGTCGGCGGCCACGAACCGCCAGCCCTCCTCGGGGATGAAGGCCGCCCGGATGCGCCGCCCGAGCTCGGTGCGGATCGGGATGTTCATGAGGTTCGGGTCCTGGGAGGAGAGCCGGCCGGTCGCCGCCACCAGCTGGTTGAAGGTGGTGTGGATGCGCCCGGTGCGCGGATCGATCAGCGCCGGCAGGGCGTCGGCGTAGGTGCCCTTGAGCTTGCTCAGGGTGCGGTGCTCGAGCACCTTGGCCGGCAGCGGGTGGCCGGCGGCCAGCTCGGTGAGCACGCGCTCGTCCGTGGAATAGCCGGTCTTGGTGCGCCGAGCGGCGGGCAGCTTGAGCTTGTCGAACAGCACGTGGGCGAGCTGCTTGGGGGAGCCGACGTTGAACTCCTCGCCGGCCAGGGCGTAGATCTCGCGGGTCAGGTTGTCGAGCTGGCGCTCGAGCTCCTTGGCGAAGGCCTCCAGCCGGGCCGGGTCGACCCGGATGCCGTGTCGCTCCATCTGGGCCAGGACCGGCACCAGCGGCCGCTCCACGTCCTCGTAGATGCCGCGCAGGCCCTGGGCGTCGAGCTCCTTGGTCAGGTGCTCCCAGTACCGGACGAGCCACCGCGCCCGCTCGGCCAGCACCCCGGCGACCTCGGCCGCCCCCGGCTCGGGCATCGGGGGCGGGCAGTCGCCGAAGACCTCCATGCAGAGCTCGTCGAGCTTGTAGGCGGCGCGGGCGGGGTTCAGCAGGTAGGCGGCGACGGCCGTGTCGTGCACCGGCGGCGGCTCCGGGTGGTGGCCCAGCCACCACTCCACGAACGCCTTGGCGTCGTGGACGATCAGCGGGCGTCCGGCCGCGACCTCGACCAGTGCCGCGGC
>DATLZL010000492.1:0-4238 GCA_035574035.1 Binatia bacterium
CGTCAGGCTTTCGCCCATTGCGGAAGATTCCCCACTGCTGCCTCCCGTAGGAGTCGGGGCCGTGTCTCAGTCCCCGTGTGGCTGGTCGTCCTCTCAGACCAGCTACCCGTCGTCGCCTTGGTGAGCCGTTACCTCACCAACGAGCTGATAGGCCGCGGGCCCCTCCAGGAGCGGCAGCTTGCGCCACCTTTCCTCCCCCGGTCTCGCGACCCGAGGAGCGTATCCGGTATTAGCCTCCCTTTCGAGAGGGTATCCCGGTCTCGAGGGCAGGTTACCCACGTGTTACTCACCCGTTCGCCACTGGGACCGCCGATGTGTTGCCACACCGGCGATCCCCGTTCGACTTGCATGTGTTAGGTACGCCGCCAGCGTTCGCTCTGAGCCAGGATCAAACTCGCCATGAGAAGCGATGAACCTGGTCCTCGAAGCCCAACCTCGAGACTGAAGTCTCAGTCACTCGGCGGGCGCAAGGTCTCAGTAGAACGGATGGTGCTCACACCTCTTCGGTGAGCCGATAGCATATCCAACTGTCAAAGAGCGCTACGGTCAGCTTGGAAGGCGACCGGAACGAACTTCTCGTTCGAACACCCTCGCTCGCCATGCTGCGAGCAACACCTGACTTTACTCACGGCACCTGGGCTTGTCAAGCCCTTGGGCGCCGGACCCCTCGTCACCCGCGCAGTTAACCCCCCACCTCGGGGGTTGTCAAGCAAGCATGACGGCGTGGTACGTCCTCTTGCCCTTCCGGATGAGGACGTAGCGACCGTGGAGCGCCGTCGCCCGGGAGACGGGCTGGTTCGGATCCTTGGCCGCCATCCCGTTCACGGCGATCGCCCCGGTAATGACGAGCTCTCGCCCCGCCCGCCGGGACGGGGCGACCCCGGCCGCCACCAGCAGGTCCACGAGTGGCAGGGCCCCCTCGCCCGGCAACGACAGAGGTTCCCGGGGCCCCGGCACGGCGCGGACGACCTGGGCCAGCTCCTCGGCCGACAGGGCCGCCACCTCGCCGCTGAAGAGCGCCTCGCTGATCCGGCGGGCCTCGGTCACGGCCGCCGCCCCGTGGACCAGCGCGGTGACCTCCTCGGCCAGCGCGCGCTGCGCCTCGCGCCGCTCCGGACGGTGCGCCGTCGCCTCGGCCAGCTGCGCGATCCGCTCGAGCGGCAGGAACGTGAAGGCCTTCAAGTAGGGGACGACGTCGGCGTCCGGAGTGTTGAGCCAGAACTGGTAGAGCTCGTACGGCGACGTCTTGGCGGCGTCGAGCCACACGGTGCCCGCCTCGGTCTTGCCGAACTTCGTCCCGTCGCTGCGCGTCACCAGCGGCAGCGTCAATCCGTAGGCCTGGCCGCCGGTCAGGCGCCGGATCAGCTCGATCCCGGCCGTGATGTTGCCCCACTGGTCGCTGCCGCCGATCTGGACCGTGCACCCGTGCTCGCGGTAGAGGACGAGGAAGTCGTAGGCCTGCAGGAGCTGGTAGCTGAACTCCGTGTACGAGAGCCCGCCGTCGGGCCGGCCGAGCCGGGCCCGCACCGACTCGCGCGCCAGCATCGCCCCGAGCGAGAACTCCTTGCCGATGTCCCGCAGGAAGGGGATGACCTCCAGGCGCCCGAGCCAGGCGTAGTTGTCCAGGAGCAGCGCCGCCCCCGGCCCCTGGAAGTCCACGAAGCGCTCGACCTGGCGCTTGAGCCGCTCGGCCCACTCGGCGACCTGCTCGGCCGGGCTGAGGGCCCGCTCGCCGGCCTTGCCGCTCGGGTCACCGATGAGCCCGGTGCCGCCCCCGATCAGCACGATCGGCCGGTGGCCGGCCAGCTGGAGCCGGCGCAGGGCCAGCAGCGGGAGCAGGCTGCCGACGTGCAGGCTGTCGGCGGTGGGATCGAAGCCGCAGTAGACGGTCCGCCGCCCTCCGGCGAAGTGAGCCGCCAGCTCCTCGGGGTGGGTCACGTCGGCAATGAGGCCGCGCGCGCGGAAGTCGTCGATGATGCTCGCCATGGTCGCGCCGTCCGCCACGGCCCACGCTGCCGTGGCCGCGCTGCGCGCCATTATCGCACCCCGACCGGTATAATGAAGGCCGGATGGCGCTGAGACGCTGGCGCAGGCGCGAGAGCGGCGGTGACGCGGCCGCTCCCCGCCGCCGGCGCTGGCTCCGCGGGTTCTTGCTCGCCGTCGGCGTGCTGACCCTGCTGGGGGCGGCGGCCGTCGCCACCGCCGCCGTCTGGGCCTTCGCCATCCTGCCTCGCTCCCTGCCTCCGGTCACCGCTCTGGAGACGCTCCAGCCCATCCAGGGCTCCAAGCTCTACGACGACAACGACGAGCTCATCACCGAGCTGCACGTCGAGCGCCGGATCTTCGTCCCCCTGGCCCAGATCCCGCAGAGCCTCCGCGACGCCATCCTGGCGACCGAGGACCGCCGGTTCTACTCGCACTGGGGTCTCGATCCGATCGGGATCGCCCGGGCCATCGTCCAGAACTGGCGACGGGGGCGCATCGTCGAGGGCGGCAGCACCATCACCCAGCAGCTCACCAAGGTGCTGTTCCTCACGCCGGACAAGAGCCTCGAGCGCAAGCTGAAGGAGGCCGTCCTGGCCCTCGAGCTGGAACGGCGCTACTCCAAGGACCGCATCCTCGAGATGTACCTGAACCAGATCTACTTCGGCCACGGCGCCTACGGGGTCGAGGCGGCCGCCCGGACGTACTTCGGCAAGTCGGTCTCCGAGCTGACCGTCCGCGAGTCGGCGCTGCTGGCCGGCCTCGTGCGCGCGCCCTCCAACTACTCGCCGTTCGAGCGACCCGAGGCCGCGCGGATGCGGCGCGAGCTGGTTCTGCGGCGCATGGTCGAGTACGGCGCTCTGGCCGAGGCCGACGCCAAGCGGCTGGCCCGGACCGACCTCGGCCTCATCCCGCCCGAGCGGCGCCGCACCACGGGCCAGTACTTCCTGGAGTACGTGCAGCAGCAGCTGGAAGCCAAGTACGGGGCCGACCTGGTCTTCAAGGGCGGGCTGAACGTGTACACCACGCTGAACCCGCGCATGCAGCTGGCAGCCGAGCAGGCGCTGCGCGAGGGGCTCAAGGCGCTGGAGGGACGGACCACCAAGGCCCGGCCCGACGAGCACCCGGAAGGCGCGCTGGTGACGATCGACCCCCAGACGGGCCACGTCAAGGCCCTCGTGGGCGGCTACGACTTCTTCCGGAGCGAGTTCAACCGCGCGGTGCACGCGCGCCGTCAGCCCGGGTCGGCCTTCAAGCCGTTCGTGTACCTGGCCGCGCTGGAAGCCGGGTTCACCCCGGCCAGCCGCATCGACGACGCGCCGATCACCTACCCGGTCGGCCGGAACGGCAACGCCTGGAAGCCGGAGAACTACGACCGCAGGTTCCGGGGACCGACGACGCTTCAGCAGGCGGTCGAGGAGTCGGTCAACGTCGTGACGGTGAAGCTCCAGGAGCGGATCGGCGTGCAGCGGACGATCCAGGTGGCCCGGCGACTCGGCATCCAGAGCGCGCTGACCACCGACCTCACCCTCGCCCTGGGCTCGTCCGACCTGACGCTGCTGGAGCTCACCTCCGCCTACGGTGCGCTGGCCAACCAGGGCGTCTGGGTCGCGCCGACGACCATCCGCTACATCACCGACGCGCAGGGGCGGCTGCTGGAGGAGTTCGTGCCCGAGGGCCGGGAAGCGCTGTCGCCGGAGACCGCCTACGTGATGACCCACATGCTCCGCGGGGTGGTGGAGCGGGGCACCGGACAGGCGGCGAAGTCGCTCGGCCGCCCCGTCGCCGCCAAGACCGGCACCACCAACGACTACTCCAACGCCTGGTTCATCGGCTTCACCCCGCGACTGGTCACCGGCGTCTGGGTGGGTTACGACCGACCCAGGAGCCTCGGTCGGGACGAGACGGGCTCGCGCGTCGCCGTCCCGATCTGGACGGCCTACATGTCGCGCGTGGTCGGCGACAGTCCCAAGGAGGACTTTCCGGTCCCCGAGCGGATCACGTTCGCGCCGGTCGACCTGGACCCGTCCAACGAATGCGTCCGCGTGGTGACCATGGCCTTCGTGCGCGGTACGGAACCCGCGGTCGGCTGCGGGGCTCGGCGACAGGCGACCCCGCTCGGACCGGCGCCGACTCCGGGCGTGCCGCCCTGGCTCGCCCCGCCGGGGCAGGCACCGGCGCCCTGGCTCGCGCCGCCGCCGGGATCCCAGCCCGGCGAGAGCCAGGCTCCGGGGCCGCAGAGCCAGACCTGGCCG
>DATLZL010000493.1:0-4736 GCA_035574035.1 Binatia bacterium
GCCCGGCCAGCAGCCGGCGGCACCGCTCGGGAGCACGCGCCATGACGGCCAGCGCCGCCACCGCGACGACGTCCACCGCCAGCACGGTGAGCGCCGTCCACCGGAACAGGGCCGGCACCGGGATCAGCAGGACCAGCACGCCGAGGACGAAGACGATGGCGAGGCTGTCGAGCACCCGCTCGACCACGAGCGTCCCGAGCGCCGTCCAGAAGCGCCCCGCCCAGCGCCGGCCGACCACGTACACCCGGACCAGCTCCCCGGCACGGAGAGGCAGGACGTTGTTGACCATGTAGCCGATCATGACCGCCGGCACCAGGCCGGGCGGATCGGAGCCGGGCGGGAAGAGGTACCGCCAGCGCCGGGCGCGGACCCAGAGCCCGGCCACGGCCAGGACGGCGCCGAGCGCCGTCCAGCCGGGGTCGGCGCGGCGGAGCTCGTGCGCCACCTGGCCGAGGTCCACCGTCCAGAGGAGGTAGGCGACGAGGGCGGCGCTGAGCGCCAGCCCGCCGACCAGCCGCAGCCGGCTCACCGCCGACGCGACACCGAGGGACGCCGCCGGCCGGGCCGCGGCGCCCGCGAGGCCGTCACAGTCCGAGCTGGGCCAGGACGGCGTCGAGGGTGGCGGGGACGGTGGTCGGCCGCGAGGCGGATTCCAGCGCCGTATCCGGGTCCTTCAAACCGTGGCCGGTGAGGGTGAGGACGACCGTCGACCCGGGCTCGAAGCGCCCGGCCTTGACGCTCTTGACCAGGCCCGCGACGGTGGCCGCCGAGGCCGGCTCCATGAAGATGCCCTCCTCGCGCGCCAGCAGCCGGTACGCCTGCAGGATCTCCTCGTCGGTGACGATGTCGATCCAGCCCTTCGAGTCCTTCAAGGCCTCCAGCGCCGGACCCCAGGACGCCGGGTTGCCGATCCGGATCGCGGTGGCGACCGTGCGCGGCTCCTCGATGACGCGGTTCTCGTACATCGGCGCCGCGCCGGCGGCCTGGAAGCCCACCATGCGGGGCAGCTCGCTCAGCCGTCCGGCGCGGTGGTACTCGCGGTAGCCCCGCCAGTAGGCGGTGATGTTGCCGGCGTTGCCGACCGGGACCAGGTGGTAGTCGGGGGCACGCCCGAGCTGGTCCACGACCTCGAAGGCCGCCGTCTTCTGTCCCTCGAGCCGGAACGGGTTCAGCGAGTTCACCAGAGTCACCGGGTACCGCTCGGAGATCTGGCGCACGATGGAAAGGGCCTGGTCGAAGTTGCCCTCGACCATCAGCACCCGGGCCCCGTGGATGGCCGCCTGCGAGAGCTTGCCGAGCGCGATGGCCCCGCGGGGGACCATGACGAACGCCTTGAGCCCGGCCCGGGCCGCGTAGGCGGCGGCCGAGGCCGAGGTGTTGCCGGTGGAGGCGCAGATGACCGCCCGGGATCCGGCCTCCACCGCCTTGGAGATCGCCACCGTCATCCCCCGGTCCTTGAAGGAGCCCGTCGGATTGAACCCCTCGCACTTGAGGTAGATGGTGAGCCCGGGGTCGGTGGCCTCGGCCAGGCGCGGCGCCGGCAGCAGCGGCGTGTTGCCCTCGTAGAGCGTCACCACCGGCGTGCGCTCGCTCACGGGCAGGAACTCGCGGTACTGCTCGATCACGCCGCGCCAGCGCTTCACGCCGGGCCGCCTTCCACCCGCAGCATCGCCGTCGGCAGCGGCACGTCGGGCAGCCGGTCGATGGCCGCCAGCGCCGTGCGCATGTCGCGCTCGCGCGCCTCGTGGGTCATCATGACCACCGGCACCGCCCCCGCCGTCGCGCGCCCCTTCTGCAGCACCGAAGCGATCGAGATGTCGTTCTGGCCGAGGATGCCGGCGATCCGGGACAGGACGCCGGGCCGGTCCTGGGCCATGACGCGCAGGTAGTAGCAGCAGCGGATGTCGTCCATCGGCCGGAGGGCGAGCCCGCCCGGCTCGCTCGGCGGCAGCTCGAAGGCCACCGCCGGCACCCCGTGGGCGACGGCGCGCGCGATCTCGACGATGTCCGACCACACCGCGGACGCCGTCGGCATCTGGCCGGCGCCGCGGCCGTAGAACATCAGGTCTCCCACCGCGTCGCCGGTGATGAAGATGGCGTTGAAGACGCCGGCCACCGCCGCCAGCGGCGAGTCGGCCGGGATGAGCGTGGGGTGAACGCGGGCCTCGACCCGGCCCTCGCCGGCCTTGGCGATGGCCAGCAGCTTGATGCGGTAGCCGAGCTCGCGCGCGTAGGCGATGTCCTGCGGCGTGATGCGGCCGATGCCCTCGGTGTGGATGTCCTTGAGCGGCACCGAGGTGCGGAAGGCCAGGGAGGCCAGGATCTGGAGCTTGTGGGCCGAGTCCATGCCCTCGACGTCGAGCGTGGGGTCGGCCTCGGCGTAGCCGCGGGCCTGGGCCTCCTTGAGCACCACCGCGAAGTCCAGGCCCTCCTCGGTCATCTTGGACAGGACGTAGTTGCAGGTACCGTTGACGATGCCGAAGACGCTGAGGATCCGGTTGGCGACCAGACCCTCCTTGACCGCCCGGATCAGCGGGATGCCGCCCGCCACCGCCGCCTCGAACCCCAGCGTCACGCCGCGCCGGCGGGCCTCGTCGTAGATCTCGGCGCCGTGGTGGGCGAGCAGCGCCTTGTTGGCGGTGACGACGTGACGGCCCCGCCCCAGCGCCTTGAGGATGAACGACCGGGCGGGCTCGAGCCCGCCCACCAGCTCGACCACGATGTGGACGCCGGGGTCCTCCAGCACGCGGTCGACGTCGGTGGTCAGCGGCAGCCGCCCGAGGTCCAGGCCCTCGCGGGGCCGGGTGACGTCGAGGTCGGCGACCGCGCGCAGCGCCAGCCGGCACCCGGCCCGCTCCTCCAGCAGCGCGCGCTGGGACTCGAGGATCTTGACCACGCCGGCCCCGACCGTGCCGAGGCCGAGCAGGCCGAGGCCGACTTCCTTCACGTCAGCGCCCGAGTCGCTTGAGGCCGCGCAGCGCCTGCCGGATGCGCTGCTCGTTCTCGACCAGCGCGAAGCGCACGTAGCCCTCGCCGTACTCGCCGAAGCCGATGCCGGGCGAGACGGCCACCTTGGCTTCCTGGATCAGGAGCTTGGCGAACTCCAGCGAGCCCATGGCCCGGAACGCCTCCGGGATCGGCGCCCAGACGAACATCGTCCCCCGCGGGCGGGGGACGCTCCAGCCCAGCTTGTTGAGCCCGTCCACCAGCACGTCGCGGCGCCGCCGGTGCACCTCCACGATCTCGCGCACGCACGACTGATCGCCCTCCAGCGCGATGATGCCGGCGATCTGGATGGGCTGGAACGCGCCGTAGTCGAGGTAGGACTTGATGCGGGCCAGGGCGTGGACCATCCGGGCGTTGCCGCACACGAAGCCCAGCCGCCAGCCGGGCATGTTGTAGGACTTCGAGGTCGAGAAGATCTCCACGCCGACCTCCTTGGCCCCGGGCACCTCGAGGAAGGACGGCGGCCGGTAGCCGTCGAAGGCGAAGTCGGCGTAGGCGAAGTCGTGCACCACCATCAGCCGGTGCTCGCGGGCGAAGTCCACCACGCGGACGAAGAAGTCGCGGTCCACGCACATCGTCGTCGGGTTGTGCGGGAACGAGAGGATCAGCAGCCGGGCCTTGGGCCAGGCCAGGCGCGCCGTCTCCTCCAGCCGCGCGAAGAAGTCGCCGCCGGGCGTGAGCGGCACCGAGCGCAGGTCGCCGTCGGCGATGACGACCGAGTAGGAGTGGATGGGATAGGTGGGGTTCGGCACCAGGGCGCCGTCGCCCGGCTGCAGCACCGCCAGGGCGAGATGGGCCAGACCCTCCTTGGCGCCGATGGTGGCGATGACCTCGGTCTCCGGGTCGAGCTCCACGCCGTACCGTTCGCGGTACCAGCGGGCCATCGCCACCCGCAGGCGGGTGATCCCGCGCGAGGCCGAGTAGCGGTGGTTGCGCGGGTTGCGCGCGGCCTCGATCAGCTTGTCGACGATGTGGCGGGGGGTGCCGAGGTCCGGGTTGCCCATGCCGAGGTCGACGATGTCCTCGCCGCGGGCTCGCGCCTTGGTCTTCAGGTCGTTGACGATGGCGAAGACATAGGGCGGCAGGCGCTTGATCCGGTAGAACTCGTCCATGGGCCCCTCGCGTTGTGCGGTGATGATACAGAGAGGCGCCGCACAGTGTCAATTAATGACGTTCTGATGCGGAGTTACAAAGCACCGCCCGTCAGCGCGGCGACGGTCCGATGTCCCGGAGTTGACGCCCGGGCTCGCGACCGTGCCGTGATGGCAGGGGCGGTAGCGCCTAAGCCATTGATTCCATGCACCGTCCTCACCGGCACATCCTTTGCCGGTAGCGGTCGGCATGAGCACCCTGAAGCCGTCCCCCCGGACCCGGCATTTCAGTCTGCTCATCGTGCGCGGCGACGGCGTCCGCGTGGTCCGCTTCAACTTCCCGCGGCGCTTGCCCGTCATGGTCGCCGCGATCCTCACGCTGTCCGGCCTGGCCGTCGGGGCCCTGGCCGGCGACTGGTGGTACGCGCGCCAGCGGCTGCGCGCCTCGGCCACGCTGTTCCAGCAGGTGGACGAGCAGAAGGCGATGATCGACGGCATGAACCGGCGCATCGCCGACCTGCGCCGCGAGATCACGGGCTGGCGGGACATGCACGCGCGGATCTGGGAGGCGTTCGGCCCCGAGGTCGGGCTCAAGGCGCGCGCCACCGGCATCGGCGGCAAGGGCGCGCCGTCCGAGTC
>DATLZL010000494.1:0-2310 GCA_035574035.1 Binatia bacterium
GCCCGGGGGCGTGCTATCCTGCCCGCCCGATGCGGCTGGCCCGCCTGATCCAGGCCGTCGACGCCCACGCCGGCGGCGAGCCCGGGCGCGTCATCGTGGGCGGCGTGCTCGACGTGCCGGGGGCCACGATGTTCGAGAAGATGCGCCACCTGGCCGAGCACGGCGACGCGCTCCGCCGGCTGATGCTGCGCGAGCCGCGCGGCTATCCGGCCGCCAACTGCAACGTGGTCCTGCCCCCGACCCACCCCGAGGCCCAGGCCGGGTTCGTCATCATGGAGCAGACCGAGTACCCCGGCATGTCGGGGACCAACACGATGTGCGTGGCCACCGTGCTGCTCGAGACCGGCATGGTCCCCATGCGGGAGCCGGTCACCGAGCTCGTGCTGGAGGCCCCGGCCGGCCTGATCCGCGTGCGGGCCGAGTGCGCGGGCGGCCGGGTCACCCGGGTCACGTTCCGCAACGTCCCGGCCTTCGCCGTCTACCTGGACCGCCCGGTCGAGGTGCCGCAGCTCGGCACGGTGACGGTGGACGTGGCCTGGGGCGGCATGTTCTACGTGATCGCCGACGCCGCCCCGCTCGGGCTGCGGCTCACGCCCGACGAGGGGCGGGACATCGTGCGGGTCAGCGAGATGATCAAGGCCGCCGCCCGCGAGCAGCTGCCGGTCGTGCACCCCGAGCAGCCCGGCTTCGCCGGCATCACCATCGCCCAGCTCTCAGGGCCGCCCAGCCGGCCCGACGCCCACCTGAAGAACGTGGTGACGGTGTCCACCGGCCGGCTGGACTGGAGCCGCCCGTCGACCTGGACCGGCGTGATCGACCGCTCGCCCTGCGGCACGGGCACCTGCGCCCGGATGGCGACGCTCTACGCCCGGGGCAAGCTCGGCCTGTACGAGGACTTCCACCACGAAAGCATCCTCGGCACCGTCTTCACCGGCCGGCTGGTGGAGGAGACGCGGGTCGGCCCCTACCGCGCCGTCGTGCCCACGCTGAGCGGGCGGGCGTGGATCACCGGCTTCGCGAGCTACGTCGTCGCCGACGACGACCCCTTCCCGGAAGGCTTCACGGTCGGCGACATCTGGTGAGGGTCGCCGCCGACCCCGCCGCCGGCCAGGCGCAGCGCCAGCGCGGCGCGCGAGCGGACGCCGAGCTTGTCGTAGACCGCGCGGAGATGGTGGAGGACGGTGTGGGGCGAGATGCCGAGACGGCGCGCGGTCTCGGCGGCCGTCGCGCCGCGGACCACCGCGCAGGCGACGTCGGCCTCGCGGGGCGTGAGCCCCAGCGCCAGCAGCGTCGCGGGAGTCTCGGCGGCGCGGACCGGCTCCAGGAGGATCAGCGCCCGCGACTCCCCGTCGCGGCCCCGGACCCGCTCGGCCGAGATCCGGTACCCGCGGCGGCGGTGGCCGTCGGCGAGGGTGAGGAGGGGCACCGTCACCGTGTCCTCTTCTCCGCCGTCCACCGTGCGCGCCAGCAGGCGCCCGACCCATTCGAGGCCGGCCAGGACTGACCGACTGCCGGCGGCTCGAGGATGGGACAGGAGGCGCTCGGCGGCGCGGCTGGCGAACTCGATGCGGCCGTCGCGGTCCGTGAGCACCACGCCCACGTCGCCGTCGGTACCGGCCGCCAGCGCGGCGCGAAGCCGGGCCGCGCGGAGCCCGGCCCGGAGGTGGGGCACCAGGCACGCGAGCAGCGCGAGCTCGTCGCGCCGGAAGCCCCGGGCGCGGCGCGCTAGGCAGAGGTGTCCCCAGGCCGTCCCCCGCTGCGCCAGCGAGAGGTGGACCTCGTGGCGCAGGCGGTAGGGTCGGAGCATGACCTCGGGGTAGGGGTCCCGCTCGAACGCCGAGAGCGCCAGGAGCTCCTCCACCAGCACGACCCGGCGCGGCAGCCGGGCGCAGCGGCCGATGTCCGAGACGATCGACCGCAGGTAGACACGGTCCAGGAACTCGTCGAACGCCTCCGGGGGGCGGCCCTGGTGCAGGACGTCCACGGGCAGCGCGGTGAGGGGATCGGCGGCGGGAAAGCAGAACGCGTCGAGGGCCAGGGCGCACTCCAGACGCTCGGCGACCCGGCCGCGCAGGGCGGCGGCGTCGAGTCCCGCGTAGCAGAGGCGCTTGAGGGCGGCCAGTTCGGCCCGCATCCCTGAAGTCAGCCGAGGCATGGCGCGAGCATACCGCGGATGGCGTGGCCCGGTCTGTCCCCGATCCCCCGATCGGGGGATGGCGCCGGCTCGTCGGTCCCGATAGTGACCTCCAGGATGCCCCCGCCGGCGGGCCGGCGGGTTGTGGAGGGAGAGCCATGAAGCGCGCGCGATCG
>DATLZL010000495.1:0-21155 GCA_035574035.1 Binatia bacterium
CGCCCGCCACGGCCAGACCCGGAGCGTGACGCCCACGACGTCATACCCCTGCTCCACCAGCAGGGCCGCGGCGACCGAGGAGTCCACGCCGCCGCTCATGGCGACCACGATCCGTTCCTTCATGCTGCCATCCATCGCGCCCCTGGCCGGCCGTCTCCCCGGCCGTCACGGGCGGACCCCGAGGGCACCGGCGATCCGATTGAGCTCCTCCGCCGTCGCGTACGCGATCTCGATGCGGCCCCGACGGTCGTTCCCGACGATCCTGACGCGCGTCATCAGGGTACGCTGCAGCGCCGCCTCGAGCGCGACCAGATCCGGTGAGCGCCGGGGCGGCGGGGCCGCGCGCCGCTGCTGGACGCCGGCCTCGGTGGCCCGGACCGACCAGGAGTGAGCGAGGATCTCCTCCCTCAGCTTCAGCTGCTCGGCGGCCGTCGTCAAGGCAAGCAGCGCCCGGGCGTGGCCCATGGTGAGCCGCCCCGCCCGCAGGTCGTCCTGAATGGGTGCCGGCAGCCGGAGCAGCCTCAGGCTGTTGGCGATCGTGCTGCGATCGCGCCCGATGCGCCGCGCCAGCTCCTCCTGCGTCCACCCGAACTCGGTGAGGATCTGCTGGTAGGCCTCGGCCTCCTCCAGCGGGTTGAGGTCCTCGCGGAGCAGGTTCTCCACCAGCGCCAGCTCCAGGCTCTCGGCGTCCGTGGCCTCCCGCACGACCGCCGGAATCCGGTCCAGGCCGGCGAGTCGGGCCGCGCGCCAGCGGCGTTCGCCGGCGATTAGCTCCCAGCGCCCGCCCGACGCCCGTCGCACCACCACCGGCTGGAGCACGCCGGACGCCTTGATCGACCGTGCGAGCTCCTCGAGGGCGGTGGGATCGAAGTCCTTTCGGGGCTGTCTGGGATTGACGTCGATATCATCGATCGGAATTTCCGAGGGGTTCTCGGTGGTCTGCGTGGTCTGCGTCGACGGCTCACCCAGGAGCGCGTCGAGCCCGCGTCCCAACCCCCGCCTATGCATGTCCCAGGACCTCCTTGGTCAGTTCCAGGTAAGCGACCGCCCCACTCGAGCGCAGGTCGTAGACCATCACGGGCTTGCCGTGGCTCGGGGCCTCCGAAAGTCGGACGTTGCGGGGGATCGCGGTTTCGAAAATCTCTCCGGGAAAGTGCCGCTTGACTTCCTCGCGGATTTGCTGGGCCAGGCTTGTCCGGCCGTCGAACATGGTCAGGACAATTCCGAGAACGCCCAGTCCGGGGTTCAGTCGCTCGCGCACCAGCCTGACGGTCTTGAGGAGATGAGTGAGGCCCTCGAGGGCGTAGAACTCACACTGGAGCGGCACCAAAACCCGGTCGGCGGCCGTCAGGGCGTTGATCGTGAGGAGCCCGAGCGAGGGTGGACAGTCGACGATGATGTACTCGTACGGGGTTCCCAGCCTGCCGAGCGCATCCCGCAGCCGGTGCTCCCGGCGCTCGACCCCGACCAGCTCGATCTCGGCCCCGACCAGATCGATGTCCGAAGGAATCAGCCGCAGGTGGCTCAGGCCCGTCGGCACGACAGCCCGGTCGGGAGGCTGGTCGTCCAGGAGGGCGTGATAGACGGTCGGGTACAGGCCCTGCTTCTTGACGCCGAGCCCGGTGGTTGCGTTGCCCTGCGGATCCATGTCGACCAGTAACGTCAGGCGTTCGGCCAGGGCGAGCCCCGCGGCCAGGTTGATGGCGGTCGTCGTCTTTCCGACCCCGCCCTTTTGGTTGACTATCGCCAGTGTTCTGGCCACAGGGCGCTATCCGGCCCTCGTTTCACGGGAAACATACCGGGTTCTGGCTCCCCGCGACATCTGGGCTCGTTGATACATCGGAGGGGCGTTTCACGTACAACAATTTCGTCGGCGGAGCTCGGCGGGGGCGTTTCACGTGTAACCGACCGCCTAGCTAGAAGCCGGTTACTGCGGAGCTACCCGGGCTCGCCCACTGAGACGACCAAGAAGGAGCGGCCTCGCACCTGGACCCAGCGACCAGGCTGTCCGGGCCTGGGCGTTGGCGAGGCAGCGATGATGACGGGCCCGCCTGGGCGTACCAGGCCCACTCCAGCCCGGGCTATGGCAGCCGGGTCGCCGGCACAGCGCGCCACGACCGCGTCGAAGGGCCTATCCGGCCAGCCGACGACGCCCGGGATACGCTCGTTCACGACCTCGACGTCCCGCAGTCCCATTTCACGGGCGACGGTCCGGAGGAACGAGGCCCGCTTCCTCCGGCTCTCGACGAGAGCCACGTGGAGCTCCGGTAGCACTATCTTCAGCGGAACTCCGGGGATCCCGGCCCCGGACCCCAGGTCGGCGATGCGCCCCGCATCTCGGGGCAACAGCTCGACGAACAGCAGGCTGTCAAGGAACAGCTTTTCGACGATCCAGGCCGGGTCCGCGGTCCCAACCAGCCTGTGGACTCGGTTCCAGTCAATCAGAAGCTCGAGATACCGCGCGAAGGCCGACACCTGCTGAGGTTCGAGAGGGTGCCCGAGCAGCGCCTCTGCGCCTCGCTGTAGGCTGGCGATGGCCCCGGGTAGACCGGGAGGCGCAGGAACCTCAGGCCCTGGCGACCTGCTTTGCCTCACGCCTGGGCCGCCCGGGACGATCCATGTACCACTGCTGAAGGATCTGCAGGATGTTCGAGACGGTCCAGTAAAGGGTGAGCCCGGAGGCGATGGGGAAGATGATGAACATGAGCCCGAACATGATCGGCATCATGAGCATCATGCGCGCCTGCTGAGGGTCTCCGGTCGTCGGTGTCATCTTCTGCTGAATAAACATCGTGACCGCCATCAGGACGGGCAGGACGTAGGTGGGGTCGGGGCTAGCCAGGTCGCAGATCCAGATTTCCATCCCGAACACCCGCCCGAAGCAGAGAAACGGCGCGTTCTGGAGCTCGACCGAGACCGAAAGAGCCAGGTACAGTGCGTAGAAGACGGGGATCTGGGCCAGCATCGGCAGGCATCCGCCCATCGGGTTGACCTTGTGTTTTCGGTAGAGGGCGAGCGTCTCCTCCTGGAGCTTCCTGGGGTCGTTCCGGTACTTGCTTCTCAGGGCATTGACCTGTGGCTGGAGAGCCTGCATGGCCTTCATCGACCGGATGCTCTTGACCGTGAGGGGATAGAAGAGGACCTTCGAGATCACTGTCAGCAGGATGATCGCCACCCCGTAGTTGCCGACGTATTTGTAGGTCCAGTTCATGAGCCTGAGAATGGGGACTCCGATCCACTCCATAGGTAGGCCGCCATACTTCTTCGGCACCGGAAAGCCGCCGAAGTTCAGCGTCCCCTCGAGACCATAGGCGACCAGACGGTCGTACTCCTTCGGCCCGATGTACTGGAGCACCCGGCCCTCCCACGCCTCGCCCGGTCCCACGGTGGGCATGGCCTGGACGGAAACGATCGCGGTCGGAGGCCTGCCGTCCGCGCCAGGCTCGGAGGCGGTCACGAGCTTGAACCCCGGGCTGCGAGGGATGATCGCAGCCAGGTACCAGGTGCTACCCAGCGCGATCCACTGACCGTCGTGCTGTCCGGCCGACAGGGTCGAAAGATCCTCGACCCGGACGATCGAGCCGTCCGAAAGCCACACGGCCTCCGTGGGCCTTTGCCCGTGGAACTTTTCCGTCGGCTGAGACTCGAGCCGCACGAACCAGGCGATCGCGACCGACGCTCCGACCGGCTGCCTAGACAGGTTTTCGACCCGGATGATCCGCTCCACCGTGTACGAGTCCGACTGGAAGCGGAGGGTCTGAGTGATCGCGAAGGGCCACGCCTCGCCCTTGAGAAGGACCTCTCCTGCGGGCTGCTCTCGGCCGAGCCGGACGACCTTCGGCTCCAGCGCCATGGCCACCACGTCGGCGTTGCCGGCGGGACCGGCGATCAGCCCCCGGGGCCCGAACTCGCCGACTTCCACCATCGGCTTTTCGCCCCGGTAGTGGAGCACCCACTCCTGGACCTTGCCTCCTTCGCTGCTCACCACGGCGCGGTAGAGCGGCGTCTCGATGGTCGCTGTGCTGTGCGAGGGCGGCGGGGCCGGTGTGCGGGCCGGCGGCGGTGGTGGTGGCGGTGGCACTCGACCGGCCGGCTGCCCGGATTGAGCCTGACCCGCATCCTGAGCCTGGGGCGCCGGAGCCGTGGGCTGCGGCGGCGGCTCCGCCGGAGGCGGGAAGAAGAAGGCCTGGTAGATGACGAGCAACGCCGCCATCAGGATCGCGGCCACGATCGCGCGCCTTTCCATGCTCATCGCGCGAGGCTCATCGCGTGTGCGCTCTCGCCGGCGGCGGATCGACGCCTCCCGGGTGGAACGGATGGCACCGCGCCAGTCGGCGAAGCGCGAGCCACGCCCCACGGATCAGCCCGTGCTCGAGCAGGGCGAGCCGCGCGTACTCCGAGCAACTGGGGGCGAAGCGACAGTGGGCGCCGAGCAGCGGCGACACGAACCACTGGTAGATCCTGACGAGCTCCGCCGCCAGCCGGGCCGGACTGACCATGCGTCTCATCGTGGGATCGAGCCGAGCGCCTCGCCGAGATCGCGCGCGAGGCGCTCGAAGGTCACGTCCAGGGCCGGGCGCTTGGCGACCACGACCATGGCCACTCCGCTCGGGGCCGCATCCCGGACCCTCCGGTACGCCTCCCGAAGCCGCCGACGAACCCGGTTGCGGCCGACCGCGCCCCGGACCTGCCGGCTCACCGCGAAGGCCGCCCGCCGGCCGGCCCGGCCGGCCGACCAGAGGACCACCAGGGTGGGACGGTCGACGCGCTGCCCCTGTCGAAACAGCGCCTGGATCTCGGTACGGCTGGTCAACCGCTCGCGACGAGGAAACCGGCCGGCTAGACGGTGAGTCGTTTGCGTCCCTTGGCGCGACGCCTCTTCAGCACCTTGCGGCCGCCCTTCGTCTTCATCCGCTCCCGGAATCCGTGCGTCTTGGCCCGGTGCCGGCGGTTGGGCTGGAACGTGCGCTTCATGCGTACGATTCCTCTCTGACGTGTCGAACCGACGTAGTCTAGGCAGCCCCTCCGGGTAAGTCAATGGCTCCAAGCCCCTTGCGGCCCCGATTTGCCGTGTGCTACGGTGCCCGGCGCCCAGGAGATCCCAGACCGAGGCCTGATCCGGCTATCCACACGTTGTGGATAACCGTGTGCGTAACTTGGAGTCGGCTCCGTGTTAGACACGCTCTGGACGCGCCTGACCGAGGCGGTGGCCCGCCGCCTCCCTCCCGCGGTCATCGACTCGTGGATTCGGCCCTGTCGCCTGGTGGCTCTCGAGGGAGACCACCTGCGGATTGCGGCCCCCAACCCGTTCTCGCGGGACTGGCTCCTCCAGCACCACCTGGCCACCCTGCAGGCGGCGGCCCAGGAGTGTCTGGGCGGACACCCCAGGGTCTCGGTCATCGCCGACGAGACCGCCGCCCCGCCGGTCGACCTGCCGGGCCCGGCGGCGGCCGCACCTGCGCCGGCGCCCGGCCGGACCGACGGGCTCAACCCGCGCTACACGTTTGACACGTTCGTGGTGGGCTCCTCGAACCAGTTCGCCCAGGCGGCCTGCCAGGCGGTGGCCGAGCTGCCCTCCCGGGCCTACAACCCGCTCTTCATCTACGGCGGCGTGGGGCTCGGCAAGACCCACCTCCTGCACGCGGTCGGACACCAGACGCACCGACTCTTCCCGGGGATGAGCGTCGTCTACCTCTCGTCGGAGCGCTTCACGAACGAGCTCATCAACGCGATCCGCTACGACCGCACCGCCGAATTCCGGGCCCGCTACCGGAACATGGACCTGCTGCTCATCGACGACATCCAGTTCATCTCCGGCAAGGAGCGCACCCAGGAGGAGTTCTTCCACACCTTCAACGACCTCTACGAGTCCCGCAAACAGATCGTCGTCTCCAGCGACTGCTCGCCCAAGGACATCCCGGAGATCGAGGAGCGCCTGCGCTCCCGCTTCGAGTGGGGGCTCATCGCCGACATCCAGCCGCCCGACTTCGAGACCCGCGTGGCGATCCTGAAGAAGAAGGCCGCCCTGGAGCGCGTCCGGCTCGACGACGACGTCGCCTACCTGATCGCCGGCCGCATCAAGTCGAACATCCGCGAGCTCGAGGGCTCGCTCACCCGCATGATCGCGTTCTGCGCCCTGACCGGGCGCGAGATGAGCGTCGACCTCGCCCAGGAAGTCCTGGCCGACCTCTGGGGCGAGGAGGAGAAGGTCATCACCATCGAGCAGATCCAGCGCAAGGTCGCCGAGTTCTTCGGGATCAAGCTCTCCGACCTCAAGGCCAAGAACCGGACGAAGGCCGTCGCCTTCCCGCGGCAGATCGCCATGTACCTGGCCCGGCAACTCACCCACGCCTCCCTGGCCGAGGTAGGGCGCGCGTTCGGCGGCAAGGACCACACCACCGTCCTTCACGCCGTGGACAAGATCGAGACCCTCGTGAAGGACGACCCCAAGCTGCGCAAGACGATCGACGTGCTTATCCAGGGCATCCAGTTGTGATCCACCGCTCCGCGCACGCCGTCCACGGGCTTGTCCCCGCGCTCCGCGCCGCCCAACCTGCCGCCGCCGCAGCCGCTTTTTCCGGCGCCGCGATATCCACACCGCTCGGCGACGGCGATGACGACTAATCCGTCTTTCTTTCCCTTCTGACTAACGGAGACTCCTCATGGAAGTCGCGCTGGACCGGGATGCGTTCCTCAAGGGCCTGCAGATGGTCCACAACATCGTGGAGCCGCGCCAGACGATCCCCATTCTGGCCAACGTCCTGCTGGAAGCCGAAGGGGAGACGGTCCGCGCGACGGCGACCGACCTCGAAGTCGGCGGCCGGGTCGCGATGCCGGCGCGCGTGGTGGCCCCCGGGCGCGTCACCGTGTCGGCCCGGAAACTGGCCGAGATCTTCAAGGAACTGCCGGCGAGTGCCGCCACCCTCAAGGTCGGCGAGAACGCCGCGGTGCTGATCCGGTGCGCCGGCGTGAGCTTCCGCTTGGTGGGTCTGCCGGCGGATGACTTCCCGGCCGTGGTCCCGGCGTCTCCGCCGGCCTGGCTCACGCTCGAGGCTCGCACCCTGCGGGAGATGCTGGCCCAGACCGTGTTCGCCGTCTCCCACGACGAGAGCCGGTACGCTCTGAACGGCGTGCTGTTCTCCCTGCAGTCCAAGCAGATCCGGCTCGTGGCCACCGACGGCCACCGCCTGGCCGTCTCGACCCGCGGCACCGGGCAGGGCCTGAGCGGGGTCAGCGGCATCGTCCCCCGCAAGGCGGTCACCGAGATCATGCGCGTGCTGGGCGGCAGCGAGGACGTCCAGATCGCGATCACGGAGAACCAGTTCGTCCTGCAGATGCCGAACTTCGTGCTCACCACGCGCCTGATCGAGGGCCAGTTCCCGAACTGGGAGGCCGTCATGCCGCGCAACTATCCGGGGCGGATGGCTGTGGCCCGCTCGGCCCTGGTGGCCGCGCTGCGGCGCGTCTCGGTGATGGCCGAGGAGCGCAACAGGCCCGTCCGCCTCCTGCTGGCCCCGGGGCGGCTCACCCTGGCCTCGGCCAGCCACGAACTGGGGGAGGCCGAGGAGGTCCTGGACGTCGACTACAGCGGGGCCGAGCTCACCATCGGTTTCAACGCCCGCTACCTGCTGGAGGGCCTGGCTCCGATGGACGGGGAGGACCTGATCGTCGAGTTCAAGGACAGCCTGAGCCCCGGAATACTCAGAAGCGCCCAGGATGACGGGTACTGCTGTGTTATAATGCCCATGCGTATTTAGCGAGGTTTCTGCTCTGAAAACAGGAGCCCAACCGGGTGCAGATTGCATGGATCCAGGCACTTGAATTCCGCAATTATCCAGCCCTCACCTGGAGCCCCTCGCCGAAGCTCAACGTTCTGATCGGTCGCAACGCCCAAGGGAAGACGAACCTGCTGGAGGCCCTGGGCTTCTTGCTCACCGGACGGTCCTTCCGTACCGCGCGCCTGGCCGAGCTGCCCCGCTGGGGTGCTGACGGCCTCTCGGTGGCCGGGGAGCTCACCCGGTCGGAGGTCAGCCGGGTCGTGCGGCGGGCGCTGGAGCGCTCGTCCTCGGGGGCCTGGCAGGTCTCCGGGGAGGACTGCCCGTGGGCCCGTGCGGTCGCCTTCGGGTGGCAGGACCTGGAGATCCTGCACGGGGCGCCGGCGGCCCGGCGGGCCTTTCTCGACGGCTTCGCCGCCCGGCTCTATTCCGGTCACCGTCCGGCGCTGCTCCGCTACCGGCAGGTGCTGGCCCGGCGCAATCTCCTGCTGCAGCGGGCCGCCCCGGAGTCGGCCCTGGCTCCCTGGGACGAGCAGTTGGCCGAGGTCGGGATGGAGCTGGTCGGGCGGCGGCGTCGGGCGCTGGCCGCCCTGCAGACCGAGGTGGCCCGGCTGGTGCCGTGTCTCGCTGGTGAGCGTCACAAGGTCGAGCTCCGCTATCGCTGCTCGGTCGGCGAGGCCGGGGAGCCGTCCGTGCTCCGGGCGGCCCTGGAGCAGGGTCGGTTCGAGGAGCGGCGCCGCGGTCAGACCCTGGTCGGGCCGCACCGCGACGACGTGATGATCGAGCTCGACGGGATCGACCTGCGCCTCTACGGCTCCCGGGGTCAGCAGCGTCTGCTGGCCCTGGCGCTGCGGCTGGCCGAGGTGCTGCCGATCACGGAGGCCACCGGGACCGCGCCGGTCCTGCTGCTGGACGACGCGCTTTCCGAGCTCGACGGACGGGGCCGCGAGCACGTCCTGCGCGAGGTCGAGGCCGCCGAGCAGGTGTTCCTCACCACACCCGAGCCGCTGGCCGGCGTGGCCGGCGCCCGGTGGGCGGTCCACGGAGGGGGGCTCAGCGCCGCATGAGTGGCGAGACCTATACCGCCAGCGACATCAAGATCCTCGAGGGACTGGAGGCGGTCCGCAAGCGGCCGGCCATGTACATCGGCGACACCGGCGCCTACGGCCTGCACCACCTCGTCTACGAGGTCGTGGACAACTCGGTCGACGAGGCGCTGGCCGGCTACTGCGACTCGATCAAGGTCATCCTCCACTCGGACGGCTCGTGCTCGGTCGGCGACAACGGCCGCGGCATCCCGGTGGACATCCACAAGGAAACCGGCAAGCCGGCAGCCGAGGTGGTTCTGACCACGCTCCACGCCGGCGGCAAGTTCGAGCACTCCGCCTACAAGGTCTCCGGCGGCCTCCACGGGGTCGGGGTGTCGGTGGTGAACGCCCTCAGCGAGTGGCTGGAGCTCGAGATTCGCCGCAACGGCCGGGTGTGGACCCAGCGATTCGAGAACGGCGGGATCCCGGTCACCGAGCTGACGGCGGGGGAGAAGACCCAGAAGCACGGCACGATCGTCCGCTTCAAGCCCGATCCCCAGATCTTCGAGGACGTGACGTTCTCGTTCGACACCCTGTCCAACCGCCTGCGCGAGCTGGCCTTCCTCAACAAGGGGCTGAAGATCGTCATCGAGGACGAGCGCGACGGCCGCAGCCACACGTTCCTCTATCGAGGCGGGATCGTCGAGTTCGTCAAGCACCTCAACCAGAACAAGACGCCGATCCACCCCAAGGTGCTCTACTTCGAGGGGCGGCGGGGGGACATCGAGGTCGAGGTGGCTCTGCAGTACAACGACGGCTACCAGGAGAACGTGTTCTCCTTCGCCAACAACATCAACACCCGGGAGGGGGGCACGCACCTGACCGGCTTCCGGGCGGCCTTGACCAGTCGGATCGCCGCCTACGCCGAGGGGCAGGGCTTCCTCAAGAACTTCAAGGGCGGCATCACCGGCGACGACGTCCGGGAGGGGCTGACGGCCGTCGTCTCGGTCCGGCTGCCGGAGCCCCAGTTCGAGGGGCAGACCAAGGCCAAGCTCGGCAACACCGACGTCAAGGGGCTGGTCCAGCAGATCGTCAACGACAAGCTGAGCGAGGCCTTCGAGGAGGACCCCACCACCGCGCGCAAGATCGCCGACAAGTGCGTGCGCGCCGCCCAGGCGCGGGAGGCGGCCCGCAAGGCGCGCGAGCTGACGCGACGCAAGGGGGTCGACGACGAGGGACTGTCGGCCAAGCTGGCCGACTGCTCGGAGCGGGAGCCGCAGCACCGGGAGTTGTTCATCGTGGAGGGCGACTCGGCCGGCGGCTCGGCCAAGCAGGGCCGGGACCGGCGCACCCAGGCCGTGCTGCCGCTGCGGGGCAAGATCATCAACGCCGAGAAGGCGCGCTACGACCGGGTGCTGTCGCACAACGAGATCCGGCTGCTGATCTCGGCCATGGGCACCGGCATCGGCCCCGAGGAGTTCGACCTGGCCAAGCTCCGGTACCACAAGATCATCCTGATGACTGACGCCGACGTGGACGGCGCCCACATCCGCACGCTGCTGCTGACCTTCTTCTTCCGGCACATGGTGCCGGTGATCGAGGCCGGCCACCTCTACATCGCCCAGCCGCCGCTGTTCAAGGTCAAGAAGGGCAAGGTCGAGAAGTACCTGATGTCGGAGCGGGAGTTCGAGGAGTTCTTCCTCTCGACCTGGGTCGAGCACGCCGCGGTGAAGGTCCCGGGGACCCGGCAGCCGCTCACCGGGCCGCCGTTGCTCGAGCTGCTGCGGGCGGCCTCCGAGTTCCAGGCGCTCTTCGGCAAGGTGGTCAAGCGGGGCGTACCGGCGCCGATCCTGCAGGAGCTGCTGCGACGGAAGTTCCGCGGGACCAAGCGCGGGGTGACCCACGCCGAGATCGCCGAGGCGGTGGTGGAAGCGGCGGCCGCCGTCGACGGGTACACGATCGCCGTGCAGCCGGGCGACAATCCGGCCGACGGCAACACCGTCACGATCGCCGGGCCGCCGACGATCACCTTCTCCACCGAGCTGTTCAAGTCCCCCGACTACGCCACCCTGTACGACCTCTGGGAGAAGGTCGCGGCGGCGGCCAAGGGCCCCACCGTGATCCTCGACGGCGAGGGCAAGGAGCGGCCGGTCAAGAGCCTGCCCGAGCTGCTGTCGACGGCGCTGGAGCTGGCCCGCCAGGGTGCCACCTTCCAGCGCTACAAGGGGCTCGGCGAGATGAACCCCGAGCAGCTGTGGGAGACGACCATGAACCCGGAGACCCGCACGCTGCTCCGGGTCACCATGGAGGACGCCGTCGCCGCCGACGAGATGTTCACCGTGCTGATGGGCGATGCGGTCGAGCCGCGCCGGGAGTTCATCGAGAAGCACGCCCTCGACGTCGCCAACCTCGACATCTGAGCGCCGTGGCCCACGCGACCACGCGCCGCCGGTAGGAGCCGATGCCCAACGAGCGCCAGGTTCCGGTCCCGATCGAAGAGGAGATGCGCAAGTCGTACCTCGACTACGCGATGTCGGTCATCGTGGGCCGCGCGCTGCCCGACATCCGCGACGGCCTCAAGCCCGTGCACCGGCGCGTCCTCTACGCCATGCAGGAGCTGGGGCTCAGCTGGAACCGGCCCTACAAGAAGTCGGCCCGGGTGGTGGGCGAGGTCCTCGGCAAGTACCACCCCCACGGCGACGCCCCCGTCTACGACGCGCTGGTGCGGATGGTCCAGGATTTCTCGCTGCGCTACCCGCTGGTGGACGGGCAGGGGAACTTCGGCTCGGTGGACGGCGACCCGCCGGCGGCCATGCGCTACACCGAGGCGCGGCTGGCCAAGATCGCCCACGAGATGCTGGCCGACATCGACAAGGACACCGTCGATTTCGTCCCGAACTTCGACGAGTCGCTCCAGGAGCCGGTCGTGCTGCCCACCCGGCTGCCCAACCTGCTCGTCAACGGCTCGGCCGGCATCGCGGTCGGCATGGCGACGAACATCCCGCCCCACAACCTGCGGGAGGTGGTCGACGCCCTGGTCCTGCTCATCGAGCGGCCGGCCGCCACCGTGGACGAGCTGATGGGCCTGGTCAAGGGTCCGGACTTCCCCACCGCCGCCTACATCTACGGCACCGCCGGGATCCGGGAGGCGTACACGACCGGGCGGGGGTCGATCACTCTGCGGGCCAAGGCCCACGCCGAGAAGATGCGGGGCGGCCGCGAGGCGCTGATCGTCACCGAGCTGCCCTACCAGGTCAACAAGGCCTCGCTCATCGAGAAGATCGCCGAGCTCAGTCGGGAGAAGAAGATCGACGGCATCTCGGAGATCCGCGACGAGTCCAACCGGGAGGGGGTCCGCATCGTCATCGAGCTCGGCCGGGGCGAGATCCCCCAGATCATCCTCAACCAGCTCTACAAGCACACGCCGATGCAGACCAGCTTCGGCATCATCATGCTGGCGCTGGTCGACCGCCGGCCTCAGGTCGTCAACCTCAAGGAGATGCTGGAGGCGTTCATCCGCTTCCGGCGGGAGATCGTCACCCGGCGCACCCGGTTCGATCTGGCCCGGGCCGAGGAAAAGGCCCACATCCTGGCTGGCCTCCGCCAGGCGGTGGAGCACCTGGACCTCGTCATCCGGCTGATCCGCCAGGCCGAGAGCCCCGACGCCGCCAAGGACGCGCTCGTGCGGCGGCTCGATCTCTCGGAGGTCCAGGCCCGGGCCATCCTGGACATGCGCCTGCAGCGGCTGACGCAGCTGGAGCGGGGCAAGATCGTCGAGGAGCACCAGCAGACGCTGGCGCTCATCGAAGACCTCAAGGGCATCCTGGCCTCGGACGCCAGACTGATGGGCATCATCAAGGAGGAGCTGCTGGCCCTCCGCGAGGAGTACGGCGACGACCGCCGGACCGAGATCCTCACCGAGACCGCCGAGCTCACCATCGAGGACCTGCTGGCCGACGAGGAGATGGTGGTCACCGTCACCCGCTCGGGCTACATCAAGCGCACCCCCATCGAGGCCTACCGGAGCCAGCGGCGGGGCGGCAAGGGCGTCACCGGCATGGAGACGAAGGAGGAGGACATCGTCGAGGACCTCTTCGTCGCCTCCACCCACTCGTTCCTGCTGTTCTTCACCAACCTGGGCAAGGTGCACTGGCTCAAGGTGCACGAGATTCCCGAGGGCGGACGCCAGGCCAAGGGCAAGGCCATGGTCAACCTGCTGTCGCTCGGCGAGGGCGAGCGGGTGGCGACCTGCGTGCCGGTGCGCGACTTCGGCGCCGGCGGCTTCATCCTGTTCGTGACCCGGCAGGGGAAGGTCAAGAAGACCGAGCTCCAGGCCTACTCCCACCCCCGGGCCGGCGGCATCCAGGCCATCGGGCTCGAGGCCGGCGACGAGGTGGTGACCGCCCGGCGCACCGACGGCCGCCGGGAGGTGGTCATCGCCACCAAGGCCGGCATGGCCATCCGGTTCAACGAGGAGGAGGTCCGGCCGATGGGGCGCGGCGCCGGCGGCGTGCGCGGGATCGAGCTCGAAGAGGGCGACGAGGTGATCGCCGCCGACGTAGTGCAGGAGGGCGTGACGATCTTGACTGTGACCGAGCGCGGGTACGGCAAGCGCACCCCGCTCGAGGAGTACCGGCTGCAGGGGCGGGCCGGCAAGGGCATCATCGACATCAAGACCGGCGGCCGCAACGGCCAGGTGGTGGGCATGCTGCAGGTCCGGGACGAGGACGACGTGCTGGTGTGCACCACCAAGGGCAAGCTGATCCGCATCCACGCCGCCGACGTTCAGCCCCGGGGCCGGAACACCTGGGGCGTGCGCATCATCGACCTCGAGCCGGACGACCGCGTCGGCTCGATCGCCCGCGTCGAAGCCGAGCAGCCCGCGCCCGAGACCGCGTAAGGAGGAGTCGTGCTCGACCTCCGGCTCATCCGGGCCGAGCCCGAGACGGTGGCCGAGCGGCTGGCCACCCGCGGCGCCGGAGCCGCGGCCCTGATCAAGGAGCTGCTCGCCGCCGACACCCGCCGCCGGGCGGCGCTCCGGGAGGCCGAGGACCTGCGGGCCCTGCGCAACCGTGTCTCGGAGGCCATCGGGCAGGCGCGCCGCCGGGGCGAGGACGCCGCCGCCGACGCCGCGCGGATGCGGGAGGTCGGCGACCGGATCAAGGCGCTCGAGGGCGATGTCCAGGCCGCTGACGACGAGGTCGAGCGCCTCCTGCTCCAGCTGCCAAACCTTCCCCACGCTTCGGTGCCGATCGGCGCCGGAGCCGAGGACAACCAGGAAGTGAGGCGCTGGGGCGAGCCGCGGCGGTTCTCGTTCCCGCCCCGGCCCCACGACGAGATCGGCGAGGCGCTGGGCCTGCTCGACTTCGCGCGGGCGGCCAAGATCGCCAAGTCGCGGTTCGCGGTCCTCTGGGGGCCGGCGGCCGCGCTGGAGCGCGCCCTGACCCAGTTCATGCTCGACCTGCACACGCGCGAGCACGGCTACACGGAGGTCTGGGTGCCGCACCTGGTCAGCGGCGCCACCATGCTGGGCGTCGGCCAGCTGCCGAAGTTCGAGGATCAGCTCTTCAAGACCGTGGAGCCCGACGAGAACCGCACGCTCTACCTGATCCCGACCGCCGAGGTGCCGGTCACCGCCCTGCACGGCGGCGAGTTCCTGGCCGAGGCCTCGCTGCCCCGGCGGTACGTCGCCTTCACGCCGTGCTATCGGCGCGAGGCCGGCACCTACGGGCAGGACGCCAAGGGGATGATCCGCCAGCACCAGTTCGACAAGGTGGAGCTGGTCCACATCACCATCCCCGACCAGTCCTACGACGCGCTGGAGGCGATGACCGGTCACGCCGAGGAGGTGCTCCGCCGTCTGGAGCTGCCGTACCGGGTCGTGCTGCTCTGTACCGGCGATCTGGGGCAGGCCGCCGCCAAGACCTACGATCTCGAGGTGTGGCTGCCGGGGCAGGGGCGGTACCGCGAAATCTCCTCGTGCTCCAACTGCGAGGCGTACCAGGCGCGGCGGCTCAACCTGCGCTACCGTCCGGCCGCGGGCGGCCGGGCCGAGCACTGCCACACCCTCAACGGCTCCGGGCTCGCCGTGGGCCGCACGCTCATCGCGATCCTGGAGAACTACCAGAACGCGGACGGCACCGTCACCGTCCCGAACGCGCTGCGCCCCTACCTGCACGGCCTCGACCGTCTGACCGCGTTGGGGTAGCCGTGCCTTTCCCCGGCGCCCGGGTCGCTCGAGCGGCAGCGCGGCTGGCGGCCGCCGGCACGCGGGCCTGGTGCTTCGCCCTGGTGGGCCTCCGGCCCCGTGCCGAGCAAATCGCCGTCGGCGAGGGCGTCCGGCTGGTGGCGGTGCCCGAGCCGCCGACGGCCGTGGAGCTCGCCGCCGCCCTGCGCGATCCGCTCCTGTTCGGCGCGCTGGGCCGCATCATGCCCGCCGTCGCAGCCGAGCTTCAGATCGACCGGGGGGTCGAGGCCGTCCTCGATGGGGCCGCCCGGCTGGCCGAGGTCATCGTCGCCACGCTCCGGATCCGGACCGGGGCCGATCTCCGGATGCCGGCCGTGTCCGACCACTCGTGGGCAGCGCTGGCGGCGATCCACGACGGGCGCTGCGGCGCCCGGCTGCTCGAGGAGGCGCCCGGCGGCGCCGCCGAGGCCGTGTGGACCGAGCCCGGCGACCTGGCCTGGGCCTGGGCCCACCGTCAGGCCGCGGCCGCACTCCTCGAGGCGCCGCGCTTCCGTCTGGCTCTCGATGCGCTGTCGACGCACCACCGGGAGGCCAACCGTCGGCTGGCGTTCATCAAGCTCTGGGTGGGGCTGGAGGCGGTGCTCGCCGTGCCGGCCGCCGAGGAGCGCCTGCGCCGGTATGTGGCCGAGGCGCTCGACGGTCTCAGGCCCGGCGAGGCACTCGACCGGTACGTCGGGGAGCTGCGCCAGTGGCTCACGCGGGTGCTGGTCGAGTGTGTCGAGTCGGGCCGGTTGCCCGATCGGCCGGAGATCGTCGAGCCCTGATGGCGCGGCCCGCCTTGCTCGGCGCCGGGCACCGACCCAGGTAAAGCCGGCGGGCGGCCAGCTAGGTTCCGGCCAGCGCCGCGGTACCGCCGGAGAGAAAGCCGCGTCGACACATCCACTTCCCGGGGCGGCCGGGCCGCTGCAACCGCCGTGCCTGTCCTGGATTCGCTGCGCATGTTAGGCGCTGATGGCCGCCGGCGCCGCGCCTCCCAAGGCCGGCCCGGCGCTCGACGGCCCGACGAACGCTGTACAATGCGCCCGGCGCCCAGCGCCCCGTGAACTCGGTTGCTGGCAGCGGTCCTGCTTGCGAACGCTGCGCCGGCGCCCGCAGCGAACCGTCGCCGGGAGGAGCACATGGCCTCGACAACCGCCCCCTACCGCGCGTACACACCGCGTCCCTTCACTCGGGCCGAACGCTCGGAGGTGACGATCCTGTTCGGCGGTCTCCACTGGCGGGCCGAGCGCCTGCTCGAGGCCGTCCTGGAGAACATGGGCTACCGGGCGCGCGCCCTGCCGCCGGCGACCCGGGAGGACCTGCTGGCCGGCCGGGAACTGGCCGACATCGGCCAGTGCTGTCCCACCAGCTTCACGACGGGCAACCTGGTCAACTTCCTGCGGGCGGAGGCCGGACGGCTGGGCCGGGAAGAGGTGGCTCGGCGGTACGTGTACCTCACGGCCGGCTCGTGCGGGGCCTGCCGCTTCGGCCAGTACCACCAGAGCTACGAGCTGGCCCTGCGCAACGCCGGGCTCGAAGCGTTCCGTCTGTTCCTGCTCGCCCAGGACCAGCTGGATCAGGGCGCGATGACAGGCGACGGGCTGGAGGTCAACCTGCCGTTCACGCTCGGAGCGGTGTGGGCCGTGCTCTGCGCCGATCTCCTGCAGGACCTCGAGTACCAAGTCCGCCCGTACGAGGTCGTGCCGGGCCGGACGGCCGAGGTCGTGCGGGCCAGTGTCGAGTACCTGCACGAGGTGTTTCGCAAGCGGCCGGTTCACGGCAAGACCTGGACGCCGCTGGCCTGGCACCTTGCCACCGGCTACTTCACCCGGGCCCTGCGCGAGGTGCGCCGGCAGTTCGACGCCATCGAGGTCGACCGCCTGCGGGTGAAGCCGGTCGTCAAGATCACGGGCGAGTTCTACCTGCAGACGGTGGAGGGCGATCCGAACTACAACATCCACCGGTGGCTCGAGGCCGAGGGGGCCGAGGTCTACCCGGCCGCGATCGCCGTCTGGCTCGACTACCTGATCCGGGTGCAGGCCGAGCGGTTCGAGGAGTACCTGGGTATCGACCGCCGCGCGCGGCTCAAGCTCGCGCTCGTCCGCGCCCTGCAGGGCCTCTACCGCTGGGCCTACAACCGGCTCCGGCACGCGCTGGACGACCTGCCGCACGCGCTGCCCGATCAGGCCGAGCTCCGGCGCCTGGCCCGGCCCTACTACCACCACCGCCTCTCGGGCGGCGAGGGGGACATGCTGGTGGGCAAGGCGCTGTGGGCCCACCAGCACCGCAAGGCCCACATGATCTGCGAGCTCTCGCCCTACGCCTGCATGCCGAACACGATGAGCGTCGGGGCGATGGCGGCCGTGGTGGGGCGTCACCCGGACCTGCTCTACGCGCCGCTCGAGATCAAGGGCGACGCCGAGGTCCACGCGCTCTCCCGCTGCCAGATGATCCTGACCGAGGCCAAGAAGCGCGCCCAGCGCGAGTTCGAGGAGACGGTGGAGCGGGCCGGGGTGAGCCTGACCGACGTCCGGAACTATCTGGACGCGCATCCCGAGATGCGGAAGGCCACCTATCGGGTTCCTCGCGACGGCGTGGCGGGCGCCGCGGCCAGCCTGGTCCGCCACGTGGCCGACCGCCTGGGGGCGCGGCGGTGAGCGGGCCGGCCGGCGACCCCCTCCGCCTGGTCGGGGTCGACGTCGGCTCGACCACGGTCAAGGCCGTCGTGGTGCAGGACGGCCGGCCGGTGTGGCAGGACTACCAGCGCCACAACACGAAGCAGGCCGAGAAGGTCCTGGAGTTCCTCACCCGCATGGAAGCCGAGTGCGGGCTCGCGCCGGGGCGGGACCGGATCTTCCTCACCGGCTCGGGCGCCGGCCTGATCACCCCGCTGGTCGGCGGCAAGTTCGTCCAGGAGGTGGTGGCGGTGGCCGCCGCCGTCGAGCGGCTGCACCCCGAGGTCCACTTCGTGTCCGAGATCGGCGGCGAGGACATGAAGACGATCTTCTTCACCTCCGCCGGGGCGGGCAAGGCCAAGCAGGTCTACATGCAGTCGGCCTGCAGCGGCGGGACCGGCACCTTCATCGAGAAGACGGCCCGCAAGCTGCAGATCCCGGCCGAGCGGCTGGCGACGATGCGCTACGCCGGGCTCACGCTCCACGCGATCAGCTCGAAGTGCGGGATCTTCGCCGAGGCCGACGCCAACACGCTCGTCAAGGGCGGCGTGCCGGTCGAGGAGATCATCGCCAGCCTGTTCGAGGCCGTCGTCTACCAGAACCTGGCCACGCTGACGAAGGGCAACACGCCCCTGCCCGAGGTGCTGCTGCTGGGCGGGCCCAACCTCTTCTTCGCCGGGCTGCAGGAGGCCTGGCGCCACCACCTGCGGAACCTCTGGGCCCAGCGGCGGGTCCCGCTGCCGGAGGGGCGCGAGCCGGAGAGCCTCGTCCACGTCCCGGCCGACGCCCTCTACTACGCGTGTCTGGGCTGCATCGAGGTCGGCCGGGACGAGCCGCCGACGGTCGGGGTCTACCAGGGCCGGGAGCGCCTGGCCTGGTGGATCGAGGAGGGCCAGCACATCCAGAAGGCCCGCGACGGCGCCCGCGGCCTCGTAGCCGGAGACGACGACCTGGACCGCTTCCTGGCCCGCTACGGCCGCCCGCGACCCCGGGCCGGGGCGACGGCCGCCGGCGCGACCGTCGGCGGCCCCGTCATCCTGGGCTGCGACTTCGGCAGCACCACGGCCAAGGCGGTGGTGCTCTCGCGCGAGCGCGACCTGCTCTTCAGCACCTACGTGATGTCCAAGGGCAACCCCATCGAGGACGCCAAGGCGCTGCTCGGCCAGGTCCGCGAGGCGGGCTATGGGGAGGTCGGCGCCCTGGCTCTGACCGGCTACGGCAAGGACCTCCTCAAGGACGTCCTGGGCGCCGACGTGGCCGTGGTGGAGACCGTCGCTCACGCCGCGGCCGCGCTCCACTTCTTCCCCGACGCCGACGTGATCTGCGACGTCGGCGGCTGCGACGTCAAGATCATGATCCTGCGCCAGGGGACGGTGGCCGACTTCCGCCTGAACTCCCAGTGCTCCTCCGGCAACGGCGCCTTCCTGCAGGGCGTGGCCGAGCGCTACGGCATCCCGCTCGAGAGCTACGCCGAGCGGGCCTTCCGGGCCCAGGCCATGCCGGCCCTGGCGATGGGCTGCGGCGTGTTCCTGCAGTCCGACATCGTCAACCAGCAGCGCAAGGGCTGGTCGGCCGAGGAGATCATGGCCTCACTGGCGGCGGTGCTGCCCCTGAACGTCTGGGTCTACGCCGGCCAGCTGCAGAACCTGAAGGCGGTGGGGCGCAAGTTCGTGCTCCAGGGCGGCACCCACCGCAACCTGGCGGTGGTCAAGGCCCAGGTGGACTTCATCACCAGCAAGGTCCCGGAGGCCGAGATCGTGGTCCACCCCTACTCGGGGGAGGCCGGGGCCATCGGCGCCGCGCTGTGCGCGGTGGAGTGGGCGCGGACCGGGCAGCCGAGCCGCTTCCGGGGGTTCGACACGATCGCCGCCCTGGCCTACTCCACGACGACCAGCGAGCAGACCGTCTGCCACTGGTGCACGTGTCACTGCAAGCGGACCTTCATCGACGTCCAGCTCCCCGGCGCCGCCGGCCGCCCGTGGAGCAAGGTGCCGCTGGCCGAGGGCTGGGAGCGGGTCATCAGCGGCAACTCCTGCCCGAAGGGGCTGGTCGAGGACGTCAACGAGATGCGCCAGGTGAAGGCCCGGCTCGAGGAGGTCAAGCGTGGCTATCCGAATGTTGCCGAGATGGTTCGCAAGGCCGCCTTCCGCCCCGCGCGGGTCGCGGTCTAGCCTCCGGATCGGCATCCCGAAGCTCCTGAACGTCTGGTCCACGCACCAGTTCTGGCTGGGCTTCTTCACCGCGCTCGGCGTCGAGCCGCACGGTCTCGTCTTCTCGTCCGACACCTCGGAGGAGCAGAACCGGCAGTTCGGCAAGGGCCGAGGGACCGTGGACTGCTGCTACCCGGTCAAGTGCGGGTCGGGCCACCTGGGCGAGCTCGTCTTCGGCCAGAAGCGCCGGCTCGACATCCTGTTCGCGCCGATGATCTACTCGCTGCCCTCGTTCCTCGGGCGGCACGTCGTCGACAGCCTCTCCTGTCCCCGCGTCATGGCCGCCCCCGAGAACCTCAAGGCCGGGTTCATCAAGGAGCGCGACGTCTTCGCCGAGCAGGACATCCGGTACGTCTCGCCCCTGGTGTCGCTCGCCGAGCCGCCGCTCGTCCCCCGGCAGCTCTACCCGGCCCTGCGCGACGTCCTGCCCGGGCTGACCCTGGAGGAGACCCGGCGCGCGGTCGAGGAGGGGTACGCGGCGCTGGAGGCGTTCAACGCCCGGCTGCGCGGCCAGGCCCGGCAGATCCTCGAGTGGTGCGCCGAGCGCGACCGACCCTGCCTGCTGGTCCTCGCCCGCCCCTACCACATGGACCCGGGCATCGGCCACGAGATCGAGGTCGACCTCCAGGCCCACGGCTACCCGATCCTCTGGGTCCAGTACTTCCCGATCGACCCCGACCTGATGGAGTGGATGTTCGGCGCCGAGGTCCGGGCCGGACTGATCCGCTCGCCCTTCGACATCGCCGACGTGTGGCCCTCCTCCTACAGCGCCAACACCAACGAGATCCTCTGGGGGGCCAAGGCCGCCGCCCGGGTGCCGTGGATCGCCGGCGTGATCCGGCTGTCGAGCTACGAGTGCGGCATGGACCAGCCGACCTACACGCCGGTCCAGCAGATCGTCGAGGGCTCCGGGACCCTGTTCTTCTCGTTCCAGGATCTCGACGCCACCAAGCCCGCCGGCTCGGTCAAGATCCGGGTGGAGACGATCGTCCACTACCTGGAGCGCCAGTCCGCCGCCATCATCGAGCGCAAGAAGCGCCAGGCGACGTGGCCGTGCCCGCTGCTGAAGACGGCCGGCGCCGGGACGACCTCCGGGGCCGCGACAGCATAGGCCGGCCGGGCGCGACCCGGCCGGCCGCGCGGCACGCCGCTTGCCACCTCTCGCCGACGGCCCATGCCTCGTCCTCGCGCGGCACCCGGCCGTTCCGGGCCGCCCGACCACGAGCGGCTGGCGCGCCGGG
>DATLZL010000496.1:0-4025 GCA_035574035.1 Binatia bacterium
GCCGGGTCCGTCTCCCGCCCCTGGCATGACCACGCCGCTTCCGGACCGCCGCCCATGGGTCCCTCGGGGCGGCCGATCGGTACCAGGACGTCGGCGGCCCTGAGCCGCACCGGCAGCGCCGGGGCGGGGCCGCCACCCGGACGCTCCGGGTCGCCCGCACCCACGGGGACCGGCGCTGACGGCTCCGGCGAGACGGGGACGGGCGGCAAGAGGTGCACCTGGGCCGCCGGCAGGACCCCGGACATCGCCGCCCCTCCCCGAGCTCGGTCGGGACCCGGGGTGCGGCAGTCCGCGGGCGCCGCCGGGGCTCCACCGAGGACGACGAGCCCGGTGGCCGTCACCGCGCACGCCAGCCGGCCGGTCCTGGGCCAGAACACGCTCACCTCACGAGCCTGAGCCGCGGGGCCAGCGCCGCCCGGGGCACCGGGTCCAGGGTGGCGACCTGCCCGAACTGGTCGCAGCGGAAGTAACCGAACACCGCGCGCAGGTTGGGGTCGCGGACGGCGCAGTACGGCGCCGCCTGCGGGTCCTGGTTGGGAGAGGCGACGCAGCCACGGTTCTGGTCGTAGACCTGGGTCACGACGAACTTCGCGTAGGTCAGGATGCTCCGCGACCCGCTCATCGCGCCCGGCGGGCAGCTCGACTGGACCATCATCACCCCGGTCTCCCACCCGCCCCACTCCGCCCGGTAGGCGACGGTGCCGTCGCTCCGGAGGATGTCGCCGCTCGGGAGCGGCTGAGGCGGATCGCCGCGTTTGCGCAGGAACGTGTCGCGGAGATCGTTGAAAACGGTGTCGATCATCCCGTTGTTCAGCGTGGTGCTGTCGCCGGCGTTGAGCGAGACGTTGCACGTCTGGCTCGGGCTGCCGGCGTTCTGGATCGCCTGGCGCAGGTAAGACGTGTTCGGCGTGGAGCCGTCCAGGCTGACCCAGGCCGCGCTGTTGCAGGTCTGCGGGCTACCGGCGGAGTTGTCGCAGATCCTGTTGCTCGAGATCCACGTCAGGCCGGTGCCGCACCCGGTGCTGTTGTTGAACGCCCCGGTGCTGCCGTCGTAGAAGGCGCAGGGCGTGACGCCGATCGGCAGGATCGGCTCCCCGCAGCCGGGGTTGGCCGGCGGGTTCGAAATGGCGATGGCCTGGGCCGACACGGGCAGGCTGGTCAGCCCGACCAGCCGGAGAAACGTGGTCGGGATCGTGGTCGCGTACTGGCATTTGACGGCGTTCACCCGCGTGCCGTCCAGCGATGCGCTGAAGGTTCCGGTCGTGCTGTCCCAGATCCCGAGGACGATGTTCCCGCTGCCGGGCGCGGGCGGGGCGTCCAGGTTACCCGGGCTCGGCGCCAGGCTGATCGTGCCGACGCGGAACGGGTTCAGCAGCGCGTAGTCCGCGGCGGCGGCCAGGGCGGCCGGGAAGGACGAGGCGTTGAAGCCCAGGTTTCCGGCCCCGGCCAGCGCCGCCGCGTCCATGGCCCGCTGGATCTCGTTCTTGACTTCGCCCAGGTACGCGACATCCATGGCCAGGCCGGCCAGGATGAGCACCACCGGGACGACCAGCGCCGTGGTCAGGAGCAGCACGCTGCCGCGCTCCCCGCGACGCCGCCGGCGCCCGGGGGTCCGCCCGCTGGCCGGAGTCATCGGTTGAAGCGGACGAGTTCGATCTCCTGCCACGGGATCTCGACCCGTCCCTCGGCCGTGGTGCCCCGGAGCACCGCCGTGCCCCAGTTGACGTAGTCCCCCTCGACCCGGCCGCCGTCGGCCAGCACCGCGGCGGCCGAATAGCGGTAGTGGGTCGAGGCCACGTAGGGCGGCAGCGGACTGCCGGCCACCGGCTCGCGGCGGAAGGCCAGCGTCGCGATGCGAGCGACGGGGACCTGCCGGGCGATGCCCGCCTGGTAGAGCGTCAGGACCTCCGACTGCCGGTGTCCGTGCTGGGGCTCGGGGCCGAACTGTCCGAACAGGCGCTGCAGGTTCCGGACCGACCCCCGGATCTCGGTGCCGAGCAGCGGCCCGGTGGGGAGGCCCGCGGGTGGCGTCATGGCCGACGCAGCGGGCGGGACCGGAAGCCCACCGTCCTCGGGCCTCGGCAGCAGGGTGTAGAAGACCTCGAACGAGGGTTGCGTCAGGCGCCAGGCCCGGCCGTCCCAGGTTCGGACCTCGGCGGTGACCTCCTGCGCGAGGGCCGGGGCCGCCGAGGCGACCAGCGCCCCGAGCGCGGCCGCGCCGATGAGGGTGCGGTGGATCATGGGTCTTGCCTCCCGTTCATCGAGGGTGGACCTCCAGCGTCTTCATGAGCCGGAGCACGCCGAGCAGCGAGGGCGCCAGCGTGACCAGGAAGAACGCCGGTAGCAGGAAGAAGACGGTGGGGAACAGCATCTTGAGCGGCGCCAGGTGGGCCTGCTCCTCGGCCCGGTGCCGGCGCTGGACCCGTGCGGAGTCGGCGTAGATCCGGAGCGTCCGGCCCAGCGGGGTGCCGAGCCGGTCCGTCTGGACGAACGCGCCCACCAGCGACCGCACCTCCTGCACGCCCGTCCGCTCGCCGAGCGCGCGCATGGCTTCCGCCCGGGGGCGGCCGGCCCGCACCTCGAGGTGCATCCGACGCAGCTCCTGGTGCAGTGCGTTGCGCCGGTGCTCGGGCTGGTCGACCACCCGCGCCACTGCGGCGTCGAAGCCCATCCCGGCCTCCACGCAGACCGTCAGGAGGTCGAGGACGTCCGGCAACGTGTGGACGATCTCGCGCTGGCGGGCGGTGACCCGGTTCCGCAGCCAGAAGTCGGGCAGGAAGAATCCGATCCCGCCCAGGATCAGGGACATCGCCAGCAGGCGGGGCATGGGGACCACCCGGAGCAGGACCAGGCTGCTGTAGACGAAGTAGGCTGCCGGCAGGCCGACGCCCAGCAGCACCTTGGCGCCGATGAACAGGAGCACGGCCCGCGGGTTGTGGTAGCCCGCCCACGTCAGGCGCTCCCGGTACTTGGACGGCGCTGCCGCCGGGTCGCCGGCCACGGCGCGGCCCACCCGCTCGAATGTCCGCTCCCAGACGGCGGTCGGCTCCGGACTCCAGCGGAGGATGGAGACCGATTCACCGCGGATCGCGGGCGGGGTCAGGCGGTGCCGCTGAAAGGCCGGCCACCAGCGGAGCAGGGCCAGGCCGGCCAGCGCGGTCACCCCGGTCACGACGACGAAGGAGAGGACGACAGCGGCCAGTGGGTTCATGACGGTCTCAGACCTTGATCCTGGCGATGCGCCAGACCATGTAGAAGCCGAGCGCCTCGAAGACGAGGCCGCCCAGGATCAACGTGGGGCCGAGCGGGTCCTTGAACAGGGGTTCGAAGAACCCCGGGTTCAGCAGCTGGAAGACGATCCCGAAGACGATGGGGCTCAGCCCCACGAGCACGGCCGTCCACCGGTGCTGGGAGGACAGGACCCGGGCGTAGCTGAGCACCTTGAAGCGCTCGCGAACGACCTCGGCCAGTCGCTCCAGGACCTCGGCCAGGTTGCCGCCGGTCCCCCGTTGGATCCGGATGGCGGTGCAGAAGAAGCGGACGTCGTCGGTCGGGACCCGCTGCTGCAGGCCGGCCAGCGCGTCTCCGGGGTCCACGCCGAGTCGGATCTCCTCCTCCACCCGCCGGAACTCGGCGCCGATCGGGTCGGGCATCTCGTCGCCGACCAGCTTGATCGCGCTGCTCAGGGCGTTGCCGGCCCGGAGCGCCCGGGTGATCATGTCCAGCCCGTCGGGCAGTTGCGTCTCGAACAGGGCGAGTCGACGGCGCCGGCGGTAGAGCAGGTAGACCACCGGCAGGGCGCCGGCCATGACGGCGACGAGCAGCCCCCAGACGAGGCCGCCCGTGCGGAGCCCGGCGGCGGCTCCGGCCGCAGCGGCCAGGGCCGCCATGGCCAGCAGCACGTCCCCCGGTGCGCCGCTGTAGCCGGCCTGGACCGAGAGGGTCGCCAGGCGGTCGACCAGGCCCGTCCCGCCCAGCAGGGCGCCGAGCCGGCCGGGCCGGCGCGGCTCCCGCGGCCGGACGAG
>DATLZL010000497.1:0-7681 GCA_035574035.1 Binatia bacterium
CTGGCCGTCGTGGCGTGCATGGACGCCCGGCTCGACGTCTTCCGGGCGCTCGGCCTCGAGCCCGGCGACGCCCACGTCATCCGGAACGCCGGCGGCGTGGTCACCGAGGACGTGCTGCGCTCGCTCATCGTCTCCCACCACCTCGCCGGCACCCGGGAGGTCGTGGTCATCAACCACACCGACTGCGCGATGCTCACGCTCAAGGACGACGAGCTGGCGGCGGGGCTGATCGAGGCGACCGGCCGGGCGCCGGTCGTCCCGGCGCGCTTTTACGGGTTCGCCGACCTGGCCGTCAACGTGCGCCGGGGAATGCTGGCGATCCGCTCCCATCCCTGGCTGCCGCCGACGCTGACCGTCCGCGGCTTCATCTTCGACGTCGCCACCGGCCGGCTGACCGAAGTCGGCGGCTGATCTGGGTCATCGCGGGCCCGGCTCGGGGACGATCTCCCGGCCCGAGCAGGCTTCAGGACCTGCTGTTCCGGCGCCGCTCAGGCCCATCGCGGGACGCGCTCCGGCCGCGAGGTATCCGGCGCCGCCGAGCCTCGGCTCTGGCCCGCCTGCCACTCGGCCCAGCGCGCGTACTTCGGAATGCCGAGCCGCGCGAATGCCTGCCGGGCCTCGTCGAGCAGCGCGGCTGCGGCGTCGGCGTCGCCGAGCTCGGCGTACAGCTCGCCCAGCAGCAGTCGCGTCCGCGCGGCTTCGAAGCCCGCATGGCTGGCCGTGAACGTGGCCAGCGCTTGCTCCAGGTGGCTCCGGGCTTCCTCGCTGCGCCCCTGGCGCCGGGCGATCAGCGCCAGCAGCCGCTCACCCCAGCCGACGCCGAGCCGGTAGCCGGTCTGGCGCGTGTGGGCCAGCCCTTCCTCGGCCAGCTTCGTCGCTCGGTCGGCGTCGCCCTGCATCAGGCAGGCGTGGCCCAGGAGGATCCGGAAGCCGCCCTGGACCGAGCGGACGCGGAAGCGGCTCCAGTGCTCCACCGACTGTTCCAGCAGCTCGATGGCGCCGGCCGGGTCCCCCTTTTCCAGATACGCGAGGCCGCACCAGCCGAGCGCGTCGGCCCGGTTCAGCGGATCGGGTGAGTAGTCGAGCGAGCGACGTCCGGCCGCGACTCCCTCGTCCCACTCGCCCCGCAGCGCGTGGATGGTGCCGGCCAGCCAGGCGGCGGGTGTCTGGACCCGGGGATCACCGATGGCGTCACCGATGACCGCCGCTTCCCGCGCGGCCTCTAGGGCGGCATCGAACTCTCCGAGCAACACGTGGTTCGCGGCCACCGCGAAGTGGGCCTGGCCGAGCCACCAGCGTTCCGGCGTCGGGCCGAGCAGGGCGATCGCCCGCCGGCCGTCCGCGATGCCTTGCTCGGGATCGCCGGCCCACCAGCCCTCCATCGCCAGGACGTAAAAGGCCTTGCCCATCGTGGCCGGGTCCTCGGCGCGGTCGGCGAAGGCCAGGGCGAGCCGGGCGCTTTCGGCGGCGCGGTCGCGGTCGCCGAGGAACGCATACACGTGCGCGAGCAACAACTGGTACTGGCTGCTCAGCGACGGGTTGTCGAGCGCCTCGACCCGGTCGCGCTGGGCCAGCAGCAGGTCGCGCGCGTCCTCGAACCGACCCAGGAACATGAGCGAGCGGGTGAGCCGGGGGACGATGTCGAGCCGCCGGGCGTCCGCCTCCAGCGGCGGCAGGCGCTCGACCTGGCGGAGGGCTTCCTCGTAGGCCCGCACGGCGTCGTCGTGGGCGTAGGCGCGCGTGGCCTTGCGGGCGAACCGCGCCAGGTAATCGGCGGCCTTGGCCGGGATGTCGGCCTGGAGATAGTGGTAGGCGAGACGGTCATAGACTCCGTCCAGCTGGGCGGCGTGCGTTCGCTCGAGGGCGCCAGCCACGGCGCCGTGCATGGCGCGGCGGCGGACGCCCAGCAGCTCCGCGTAGGCCACCTCGCGGATTCGCTCGTGGGAGAAGACGAATCCGTCGTCGGCGGCCTTCAGGATGCGGCGCCGGACCAGCTCTTCGATCCCTTCCGCCACCTCGACCTCGCCAGCGCCGGTCGCCTCCTGGAGCAGCGGGAAGTCGAACTCACGGCCGATGACGGCGGCCATGGCCGCCAGATGGCGCGCTCGCTCGGACAGGCGCTCCAGACGCCGGAGCACGATCGCCCGCACGCGTTCCGGAAGCCGCAGGCCGGCGCCGTGGCCGGGCGCGCCGCCCTCGGCGTGGGCGCGCACCACCTCGACGGTGACCAGCGGGTTGCCCTCGCCGGCGAGCCAGGCCCGGTCGCCGAGACCCGCCAGCTCGGCGGGCTCGGCCCCCGTCCGGGCGTGCAGGCGGACGAGGGCGAGCGTGTCCGGCCGCGAGAGGGGCCTCAGGCGGACCACCAGCAGCTCGCCCTGGCGCTCCAGGTCCTCCAGGGCGTGACGGAGGACGGGCGTGTCAGGCAGGTCCTCTTCGCGGGCGGTCATCGCGATGACGACCGGCTCGGCGGCGAGCCGCCGGCCGACGAACGCGAGTAGGCGAGCGCTCATCTCGTCGGCCCAGTGGAGGTCTTCGAGCACCAGGAGCAGCGGGCGCTGCCGGCCCAGGTGGTCCAACGCCTCCAGGACCGCCTCGAACAGCTGCAGCGAGTCGGCCACGGCCGCGCCGGGCGCGGCATCGGGGCCGCCGATTTCGGGGATCAGCCGGGCGAGCTCTGCGCGCCAGTGAGGCGCCAGGCCCGTCAGGTCGCCGCGGGCGGGCCGGAGAGCATCGACCCACGGTGCGAACGGCAGCACCTGCTCGCTCTCGTGGGACCGGCCCAGCAGGACACGCATTCCCGCCGTCTCGGCTTCGGCCGCGAGCGCGCTGATCACCCGCGTCTTGCCGACGCCGGCCTCGCCGAGCACCGCCAGCCCGGGGCGGCGCCCGCCGCGCGCCAGCGCGGACCGCAGGCGGGCCATCTCGTCGTCGCGGCCGATGAGCGGGCCTTCGGCCTGGGGCCACGCCTTCCAGGGCGCGGGCCCCGGCAGCGTGGCCGTCGCCTCCACGGCGTGCTCGACCTCGGCGATCGGTCGGCTGCCCGGACGGTGGCGAAGGATCTCCTGGTAGAGCGCCTTGGTCTCGGGCTCGGGGTCGAGGCCCAGCTCGCGCCGCAGCACGTCCACGCAGTGCTGGTACTGCCGGAGCGCGGCGCCGCGCCGGCCCAGGCCCAGGTAAAGCCGCATGAGGGCCCGGTGGACGGGCTCCTGGAGCGGGTCCAGCGCCAGCAGCCGGATCGCGGCGTGCACCGCCGGCTCGAGCGCGCCGTGGCGACGGTGGTGCGCGAGCAGCCGGGCGAGCGCTTCCAGCGCCAGCTCCCGCAGGCGTTCACGCTGGCTCACCAGCCACTCCTCGAAGGGCGCCTCGTCCACCGCCAGGCCGGCCAGGAAGTCGCCCTGGTAGAGGGTGGCCGCTTGCTCCAGCGCCTCGGGAGTGTCCTGACGGACGAGCGTCTCGAACCTCGCGACGTCGACCTCCACCGCCCGGGGGTCGAGCGCGAGCGTGTCGGCCGACTGGACGATCGCCGGCGGCTCGACCGGGCGCAGGACGGTCCGCAGGGCGAAGAGCGCCTGGCGCAGGCTGGCCCGGGCCGATTCCTGGCTCACCCCGCCCCACAGCAGGCTGGCGAGCTTGTCCCGCGGGTGCGCCTGGCCGGAAGGGAGCGCCAGGTAGGCCAGGAGGGCCTGCGCCTTTCGGGTCGGCAGGCGACAGGCACCCCCTGGCTCCAACCGAGCCTGGAAGCCACCCAGCAGCGTCAGGATCAGCCCGGGCATGGCCGGTGCGGCAGGCTCCGAGCCTAACACTTTTTGATGGGCGTTTTAACGGCACCTGCGACGGTCCTTTGACGCCGGCCCAGGACGATCCCCGGGAGAGGGCCGATGGCCGGCGCCGAGCGCGCAGTCACCTTCGTCGTGCGACTGGTTCAGTCGGGTGACGGAGGTGTCCGCGGCACCGTGGAGCGTGTCAAGACGGGCCGCAAGGAGCAGATCCGGGCGGTGGAGGACATCGCCCGCGTGATCGCCGCCATGGCGCGCGAGGAGCCGTCGGCCTCCGACGGCGGAGACGAAGGAGACGGTTCATGAGTGCTCGGGTCGGGTTCGTCGGGTCGTTCACCATTCTCAGGCCGCTCGTCGTTCTCGGGCTGCTGGTCGCGGCGCCTCCGCCGGCGCCCGCCCAGGTCCGGCCCGGCCAGGGCCCGAGCATCGATCAGGCCCAGGCCGAGCGCTACGACGGGCCCAAGGCCCGCATCGCCGTCGCCGACTTCGAGGACAAGATGTCGAGCAGCGGCCAGTACCGCGCCGAGTACGGGCGCGGCATGGCCGACATGCTGGCCACCGCGCTCTTCAACACCAACCGCTTCATCGTCCTCGAGCGCCAGAAGCTGTCGTTCGTGCTGGCCGAGCAGGACCTGGGCGCCTCGGGGCGGATCAAGCGCGAGACGGCGGCGCCGATCGGCGAGCTGGAGGGTGCCGAGCTGCTGATCACCGCCGCCGTCACCGGCTTCGACCCGGGCGTCGCCGGCGGCGGCGGCACCGCCGGCGGGATCCTGGGCGACATCTTCGGCCGCAAGGCCGGCCAGGTGCTGGGGAACGTCGCCGGCGGCTTCAAGCGTGCGCACGTCGCCCTCGACGTCCGGATCGTGGACACCAAGACCGGCCGCGTGGTGGCGGCCAACAGCGTGCAGGGCAGCGCCACCGAGTTCAGCGGCTCGCTCGGCGTCGCCACGACGACGCTGGGCGGCGCGCTCGGCGGGTTCGCCAAGACGCCGATGGAGCGCGCCATCCGCGAGGCCATCCAGGCCTCGGTCGATTTCATCGTCAGCAAGACGCCGGCGCGCTACTACCGCCTGGCCGCGACGACACCCAGCTCGCCGCCGGTCCCCGAGCTGCAGAGCGGTCCGCCCGCGATGGCGCCGGCCGGTTCACCGATGCCGGCCGCGGCCGGGCCGGCGCCGGTGTACCAGGGTGGGCCGATGGCGCCCGGAAGCGCGGCCGGCATGCCGCCGCAGGTGGCGAGCATCCCGCCGTCAGCGCCGGTGGCATCGCCGCGGCTGATCCCGGTCGACCGCAACCCGACGCTCATCGCCGAGCTCACCGAGGCGCGCCAGCGGGGCGCCGTCGTGTCGGTGGCGATCACCGTCCGCAATCCCGGTGCGGCACCGCAGCGACTGGAACTCGCCGGCAAGGACAACTACCTGCTCGACTACGCGGAAGGCAAGAAGTACGAGCTCATCGCGCTGCAGGGCCGGCGCACGGTCGAGCTCGGGCCCAATGAGCAGACCGTGCTGCGCGCCACCTTCCGGGCACCGCAGAACGCGAGCAGCGTGGCGGTGGTCATCGAGGAGATCGGCACGTTCGACGACGTGCCGATCGTGAAGTAGGCCGCCATGGCGATGTTCTGGCTCGCCATGGTCGTCATCGTGGCGTCGGCAGCGGCCGCGAGCAGTGTCGGTGCGCAGGCCGTGGCGCCGCCGGCCCAGCCGTCCAGGCCATCGACTCTCCAGCAGCCTCCGCCGCCGCCCCATGCCCTTGGCGGCTCGCTCCCGGGTCATGGTGCGCAGCCTGCATCCGGCGCGCCGGCGACGCTCGGCACACCCGGGTATAGCCAGCCCGGCGGGCTGGCGGCCCCGCCGCCGGGCTACGCTCAGCCCGGCGGTTTTCCGTCCCATCCGGGCGTGGCGCCCGGCGCACCCGGTTTCCCGCCGCCGCCCGGCTACGGCCAGCCGGGTGCTGTTCCCCCGCCACCGCCCGGCTACGGTCAGCCCGGCGGTTTCCCGCCGCCGTCGCCGTACGGCGGGGCTCCGCCGGGGTTTGGCGGCGCGCCTGGATTCGGCGGGGCGCCCTTCGGAGGCATGCCCGGCGGGGGGCCAATGCCGGGCGCGGCGCCGATGCCGGGCGGCATATGGAGCTGGCCGCCGCAGACCTCACCATGGCCGGTCCAGCCCGGTCCGCAGGAGACCGTCGCTCCGGATCCGGGTCAGGCGCAGCCGCTGACGCCGGGCGTGCCGGCCGGCTCGCACATCCCGGCCTTCGTCCGCCCGCCGAACGTCCCGATGCCGCAGATCCCGACGCAGTTGCCGCCGCCGACTCCGGCGACCGGCTTCCCCGCGGACACTCCGCCGAGTTTCCCGCCGTTCCCCGCGGACGGCTCCGTGCCGCCGCGGTGAGTTCGCGATGAGCGCCGCTGCTCGAGCCCTGCTGATCGGCCTGGCGCTGGCCTGTCTGCCGGTGTCCGCGCGCGGGCAAGGGGCCGCGGCCGGCCCGGCGTTGCCGGACCTCGAGGTCTATGCCGTCGGCCTCACCGACAGCGGCGCCGTGATCTACCAGGTTGCCAATCGGGGCCACGCGGGCACCGAGCGGCCTTTCCTGGTGGATGTCTATGTAGATGGCGTCCGCCGGGACTCGATCAGTCACCCCGCGCTGCCGGCCCTGACCGTCCAGACGGCCCAGTCCAACCTCGCGCGCCTGACCGAGTGCAGGGCGGCGACGGTCCGGCTCGTCCTAGATCCCCAGAACGGCGTGCGCGAGACGAGCAAGGCCAACAACGAGCGAAGCGTGCAGCTCGCACCCGCGTGCGCGAGGCAAGGCCGATGAGGACGGCCGTTGTCCACGGGGCGGTTATCGCGCTGGTGCTGTTCGCGGCGGCGCCGCCACTCGCCGCACACGACAAGCCGAGCGTGATCATGCAGGCGCCCGGCATCACCGTGCAGGCGGGCGCCCGGGTCGCCATCTACGCCTTCGCGCCGTCCTCGCCGGACCCGAGACCCACCACGCCCTGGCCGTATCCGTACCCCGCGTATCCCGGGTTTCATCCCGCGTTTCCCGCCGTGCCGATGTACCCGGCCTATAGCGCGCCGGCACCCTACGTGCCGCTCGGAAGCCCCTACTCGCCGCCGCCCGTCGAGATCCGGAGCATGGAGCTGAAGCCCGGCGGCCGCCTCGTGATCGAGGTCGAGCCGCGGGACGCCGAGGTCTTCGTGGATGGGCTCAAGCTGACCACGCGCGGCCCCCACGGGTTCGAGATCGGCGTGCTGGCCGGACGCCATCGCGTCGACGTGCGGCGCGCGGGCCGCCGGCCGTGGAGCCGGGACGTAGACGTCCCGCCCGGCGGCGGGCTCTTGGTCACCGTCGAGCTCATGGCGGAGGAGGAGAAGCGATGAGGATAGCGCCGCCACGCGCGCGGCGGCGCCGCCTGCTCGCGGCGGCGCGAATCGGCGCCATCGCGACGGCCGTGTTACCGGTGACCACGGCGCTCGCGGATTCCACGGTCGATATCGCCGCCATCCTCCGAGAGGCCGCGAAGGCGGCCGGCACCCTCGGTCACGAGGAGCGTCGGGCCACGCTCCTGAGCCGCATCGCACTCGTGCAGGGCCGGGCGGGCGACACGGCGGGCGCGCTCGCGACGGCGCGCGAGGCGCTCGCCGGGCCGGCGGTGCAGAAGCCGGAGGTTGAGTCGATGCGAGCGCTGGCGAACCTGGTCACCGTGCAGGTGCGGGCGGGCGACCGCGCCGGCGCCATGCAGACGCTCGAGCGAGTGATGAACGGTATGCCGGGCGACCGGCGGGAGCCGGTCGTCACGATCGTCGCCGGCGCTCAGGCCCGCGTCGGCGATATTCCGGGCGCGCTCGCGACGGCGGGCGGCTCGCCGATCGCTCTGGCCCGGGTTGCCGCCATCCAGGCCG